>NZ_AQVC01000027.1 GCF_000372405.1 Porphyromonas somerae DSM 23386
TAATACCTACGATATCCGCGGTGCTCTTCTTGTCTCTTCTTTTTCTTCGCCTTCATCTCTATAACTTCGTCTAACCCAGAATCTAGGTACCTATGAACCCACTCCAGGATCGTAGTCCTACCAATAGGAACAAGGTGTGAAATCTGGGTGTAACCTAAGTTTTCCTCAAAATAGAGGTGAATAACTCGGTCAAAATAAATCTTCTGGAGTTGACTCCTTTTTACAAACTTACTCATAAAAATCTATCTATGAGTCAACTTTTTCTAGGACAAGACAGACCACAAGGGTCGATGACGTATACCATACCTATTTCCCGCCGGTCGTTCGGGGCTTTCGCCCCTCCGACACGGGGGCTATCTGAATGGCACCCTGGCGGGTGCCCTTATGCCTTTATAGACAATATGTTCAATCAAATCTAATACCTATTGTCGAAACTTCTAATGCGTACCTCCTGCTCCTTCACCCTTCATTCTCAACTAGTTTTGGGGGAGGATGAGGTGGAGGTGGCGGAGGGTGGTTTGGTACTGTTCGAAGGTGGGCTTGAAGGGGAGGGTGGAGGAGGGGTGGCGGAAGCTGGTGGATTGTTGCATGACCCAGTTATCGACGTTGGCGACGTTGCCCCACTTTGAGCGGAAGGAACCATCGGTGGGTGTAGTCGGAGTGGCGGTTGTTGGGGCGTTGGAGGTGGAAGTGGGGCTGGGTTGTTGGTAGAGTTGGAGGAGCTTGATCTCTTGCTGGTACTCAGTGAGGAGGAGGTAGGGGTAATCGGCCTGATACTCTGCTGGTAGGGCTTGCTGTAGAGCGAGGGCTGTGACCCACTGCTCTCGCTGGTAAAGGAGGGGGCGGAGGGTGAGGAGGGCAGCGGTCTGCCATTCGCTCTCGGGAAGCTGTAGAAGTTGTTCGGTCGCTTTCTGGAGGTGAAGGGTATCGGGCTGCTGTAGTGCCGAGTGGTAGGTGATGTAGGCTTGCTCTTCGGCGGTATTGCCAGTGGGGTTATTGCCTAGGTCTACGGTGGCGGTAAAGCGCTCCCATTGGGAGGGACTTTTGCGGGAAAGGTAGTGCAAGGGTGCTTGGGCGGAGGCATCGAGGAGGTGCCACAATCGGGCGGCACGATAGGCGAGAGGGTTCTTGGGTTGTTTCAAGAGTTCCTCTAAGTGGTGAATGGTGTTGAGGGTATCGCCTTGGGCGAGGGCAATGACTGCTTGTGATGCGGGGTCAGGATTGGACCAAAGGGCGAGCAGGCGACTCGCCTCGGTGGGGTTGTCCATCAGTAGGTGGGCATTAATCAGCTGTAGGGTGTCGGTGGCTCTCTCAAGGAGTGCCAAGCCATCGCCGAGTAGTTGTGCCACTCTTTGGGAGAGGGGGTTATTAGGGGGTAGGCGGTGAAGGAGGTCGGTGAGTGGCTGTTGATAGATCCCTTTTTCGTCGTATAGGTAGAGGGTTTTTGGGGGACGAAGGGTGGGGGAAGAGGCGAGTAATTGTGCCTTTATTTTTGCCACTTCTTGCTTTAGAAAGTAGTGTTGGTTGTAGCTTTTTGCCCTATTCAGTAAGGAGCAGCCCGCCAGTAGGCAAGGGAGGAGGAGTAGGGCGAGGAAGGCTTTGGAACCACGCATCTCAGGCAGTTTTGGGGCGGGGTAGGGCTTTGCAAAGCAGAAAGACCACGGAGAGTAGGATCACTGAGAGCACGCCTGTGGGGAGATTGAGGTAGTAGCTGGCAAAGAGGGCGATGAGCACGGTGACTGTGCTGAGGAGGGTGCTCCCGATGATGAGCCTCTTGAAGCTATGGCTGTAGCGGCTGATGGTCATTTGTGGCAGGGTGAGCATACTCATCACCATCATGATACCCATCACGCGGATGCTGAGGACGATGCCGATACAGATCCACACCATCATGCCGTACTGGTACCAGCGGTGACGCAGACGGCGTATCTGCATAAATTCGGGGTCGAACGAGGTGTAGAGTAGTGGCCAGTAAAAGAAGCCGAGTAGCAGTGCCGTGACGACTACATAGATGCCAAGTAGCCAAAGCTCTAGTGGAGTAACGAGTAGGATATTGCCAAAAAGGAAGCTACTGAGGCTGGGGGTATACCCTGGGGTGAGGAAGGTGAAGAGGATGCCGAGAGCCATCCCGAGCGACCAGATGGCGGCAATGGCGGAATCTTCGCGGACGGCTCCTTTGCGGCTCAGCCACTCTACCCCTAGCCCGCTGAGGATAGCGGCACCAATGGCGTAGAGGAGTGGGTTTTGCCCCAGAAAGAAGCCTAGCCCGAGCCCCGCAAAGGAGCTGTGGGTGATGCCACCCGAGATGAAGACCATTCGGCGGACTACTACAAAGCTGCCCACGATGCCAGTGATCAACCCAGTGAGTAGCGCGGCAATGGCAGAGTGGGTGAAAAAGCTATAGTTGAATAGTTCTAGCATCGTTTACGCCTTTCTATTGAGTTGTTGCTCTAGCTGAGTGAGGATGGTCTTGGGAATCGGTAGGCGACGCAGTCGGATGCTCCTTGCCCATGCCGAGACCTCCTCTGGACGGAGGGTTTGGAGTACCTCTTGCCACTCTTGTAGCTCTCCGGGGGTGTAGTCCTCTCCATTGCGCTGGCGGAAGCGGTCTAGCTCCTGATCTTCGAAGTAGACGATGTGGGGCTTCTGCTTTAGCTTGGCATGGAAGCATTCTGTACCGCCACAGCAACCGCTGCAGCTATGCTCTGGTATGTGGCAAGGCTCTTGTGGTACCTTCCCATCGTTGGCCTTGAGCATCTTCCGTAGGTAGTAGATTCCCAGCACTGCTAAGGCAATGAGGAGAACCACTACTATTATTGTTATGACGAGTCCCACCCCTAATGTCATTGTTCCATTCATATCTCCTTTATTTATATAGTGCAAAGTTACAGATATTTTTCCAAGGCGAGACACCACAGTTTTTGGCATCGTTTGGGGGTCTATAGATAAGGACCCCTCTGCCGAGGTCCTTCTGCCCTATCTGAAAGGAGCTAAATGTGTCTATTTGTTGGCGTTGTTTTACCCCCACCCCTCTACTCGCAAAACACGAGGAGACTCAACCGCCTTGAGCTGCGATTGAGTCTCCTTTTTCTAGAGCTCGTCCAAGATAGACGAACTTATAAACCCTACTTTGGCAGGTCAAGTGGAGGCTGTCCGACGGCTTGTCGTAACGTATTAACCAGTAAGGCTAAGTCCACATCGCCCATCTGTGCTGCGAGCTTGAGCGGAGTACGAGGTGCTACAGTCTTGCGCAGTATCGGATTGGTCAGATTTCTATACCGATCCGAGAGCGATACAAGCGTATCGATGAGCTCCGGGTAGCGGTCTAGCATCGCCCCCACTTTGGTCTCAGGGGTGATGAGTAGAGGTGTCGTATCAGTCATAATTCAGAAGCGTCCTAGAGCCTTCTAGTTGCCGTAGCTCAGTAATATCTTGAGAGCACTCAACGACCCCTAGATAGTTACCCTCGGGGTCACGCACAGCTGTGTACTCTATATAGATAAATCGCCCACGGAAGTTGCCAATCCAAAACTTAGCACAGCTCTGGCGACCACTCTTGAAGTCGGCAAGGATAGTCTCTACGACATGGACACTTTCGGGCGGATGACACATACGTACATCTCTACCGATGATGGATCTATTGCGAGCGAAGACTCGCTTGGGGCTGTGAGAGTAGAAGCGTACCTTATCGTCTTTGTCCACAAAGGTGATGTCTATTGGGAGGTGAATGAGTAGAGCCTCTAGCTCAGCGACACTAAAAGCTCCCGTGGAGAGCCGTATAGCATCATGGCTCTCGTACTGAAAGTGCAGGTTGTCCGCCTCCACGTCTGGTTGCCATACAGTCTGCGGGTCATATAGGCAGTATCCAAACTCTGGTGTCTCCTGATAGATGTGATACCACTCAGCCTCTGTCAGTAGGTCCAGTGTCATTGGGAAGAGGATCATCTCCTCTTTGGTGATCATGCTGTCCAGCATCTCCACTGCAGGGTCAAAGGTCTCTACGATGTGATCTCTCAGAGATGCCGTATCTGAGATCTCTCCAGAGAGTACTGCTATGGCACTCTTGAGTAGCTTCCTAATCTCATCGTGCTTGCCCCACATGACTACAGGAGGTCCAGTCACTCCATGCTGCTCTAAGTATGGGAAGAGCAGGTACTCCTTGCGCAGATAGTGCTTGTCTACATCCATCAGTCGGTTGAAGATAGATCTCAGACTTAGCAAGAGCTCCGAGAGCGGATGCTCGCAATGCTCCCCTTTGATCTCTTTTGCCAAAGCATAATACTCAGCGACCACCTCCCCTAGAGCTACATTCTCAGCTCTAAAGGTGTCTATGGGGTGCCCCGCAGGTACCTCTTTGGCCCCACTCACATCTATAGCTCCCTCTAGGACCTCTGAGTGGTGGTCGCAAAAGAGCTGTATCTCATCTGTCGATAATAACCCCTGAGCTATTAGCTCCTCCTCTACAGCAACTACCTCTTGGTAGGGGATAGTGTGGAGGAGTGTGGAGAGTTGCCGCTTGAGAGTTTCGGGCTGCTCTCCTTGATGTAAGCGCAGGAGTATCTCTTTGAGCATCGTCTTGCGCTCATCTGGCGTGTTATGTAAGAATTCGCTCATATTTCACTGATCGTTTAACGTGAATTTATATCAGTCTAGCCAAGACATGATGGCTATCCCTTAGGCTAGTTGACCACTAGCAAATATACATATTTTGGTCAGATTATAAGAAATATATCCCCCGTAATTTCCGTTTGCTTCGTGAAGCTTTCCGATTTCCTTGGGAGAGATTGGAATCTGCGGAGATGTAAGAGTCACTATGAAGTGCGGTTGTGGTACCATATTATGATGATTTATTCGTACATTTGTCTTTAACCGCGAATGAATTCACCTTAAAGGAGACAATACATAATGAATGAATTGAGATACAAGCGAATCTATGAAACTCCAGTTGAAACAGATGGGTTTCGCGTTCTTGTGGACAAACTATGGCCGCGACGGATGAAAAAGGAAAATGCTAAAATTGATTTATGGGCTAAGGAGATCACACCATCAGATGGACTTCGAAGATGGTTTTCCCATACTCCTGAAAAATATGATGAGTTTAAAAAGAGATACAGACAGGAATTGTCCGAGAACTCAGCATCACAAGAGTTTAAAGATTTGTGTGTGCAGAAGTTGCAAGATCACAACGTGACCCTTCTGTATGGTGCAAAAAGTGAGAAATGCAATCATGCTGTGGTTTTGAAAGAGTGGTTGGAAGAACATATACACCAGTAAGTGTATAAAGAGGTGCAAAATGGCCTTACGACCCTGGCTGAGGGATTGGACAACCAATGGAAGGTCTTCGCGTTTTTTGAATATAATGCTAGGTGAAGTTGTCCGACCCGCAAGGGGTCGTGTATGTTTGTTGGCGTTGCTTTACCCCCGGTCGTTCGGGCTATGCCCTCCGACTCGGGGGCTACGACAAATCGGACCTCTCCGAGGTCCTTCTGCACTGTCTAAGTGCTTATTTAAGCGTTATCCATGCTATTTTGCGGTGACCCCTTTGTACTTATGGGGATAATTCTCTATCTTTGTAATGAATTATATAGACTATCCAACCAAATTCAATACTGACAGTTTATGAAAGATGTAGCTACTATCCTGAAAGAGACCAAAAAGGCGATGAGCGAGACCATCGACTTCCTAGATGACAAATTGGCTAAGATACGTGCTGGCAAAGCGAATCCCAAATTGCTTGATGATATCCGTGTCAATTATTATGGCAATCCTACCCCACTCAATAATGTGGCGAATGTATCGGTGCCAGATGCTAAGACGATCATCATCACCCCTTGGGAGAAGAATATCATCCGTGATATTGAGAAGGCGATCATTGATTCCGACCTCGGCATTATGCCTGAGAATAATGGCGACTTGATCCGAATTGGAATGCCACCACTCACCGAGGAGCGTCGTCGCGACCTGGCAAAGCAAGTGAAGGGTGAGGCGGAGCAGGCCAAGGTGAGTGTACGCAACGCTCGCCGTGATGCGATTGATACGCTCAAGAAGCAGGTGAAGGATGGCATGCCTGAGGATGTCTCTAAGTCTGCTGAGGGGGATATCCAGAAGATGCACGACGACTTTATCAAGAAGATTGATCAACTCTTTGCCGCTAAGGAGAAGGAGATAATGACCGTATAACTACGATGCCATGACCGGCTTAGTTATCCAAAATAGAGGGAGTCTGTACCAAGTAAAGGTGGCAGATGGTGAGAGCTATAGCTGCAAGCTGAAGGGGAGTTTCAAGGTGAATGATATCCAGACCACCAACCCTGTGGCGGTGGGTGATGTTGTTGACTTTGAGCTACCCGAAACAATGGAAGAGGCGAAGGGGCAAGAGCATTTGGGGTGGATCACTAAGATTCATCCGCGTACTAATTATATTATCCGACGCTCCTCCAACCTCTCCAAGCAAGCACATATATTAGGTGCTAACCTCAGCCGAGCCCTCCTTTTGGTGACGGTCAATTATCCAGTTACCTCCACTACATTCATTGATCGGTTTTTAGCTACAGCCGAGGCGTATCGTGTGGAGGCAGCCCTTGTCTTTAATAAAGCGGATCGCTACAATGACCACGAAGAGCGTAAGCTCAATGAGCTGATGAGGCTCTACGAGGGCTTGGGCTACCGCTGTTTCAAGATATCGGCGAAGCATGGGCAAGGAATGGAGTCACTGAAGGAGTATATCTCCACAGGCATTACTCTGCTTAGTGGGCACTCGGGGGTGGGGAAGTCTACCTTTATCAATGCCCTTGTGCCAGGGGCCAATCTACGCACTCAGGATATCTCCGAGGCACACAATATGGGAGTGCACACCACCACCTTCTCCGAGATGATCCCCTATGGTACTGAGCCCGATACCTATCTCATTGATACTCCTGGCATCAAGGGGTTTGGCACGATAGAGTTTGAGCGCGAAGGGGTGAGCCACTACTTCCGAGAGATCTTTGAGCTGGGGAAGCAGTGCCATTTCCACAATTGCACCCACACGCACGAACCTAAGTGTGCTGTCTGTGAGGGGCTCAATAGAGGCACCATCGCACGCTCTAGATACAAGAGCTACCTCAGTATCTTGCAGGATGAGGATGAAGGGAAGTACCGTCTGTAAAGGGGTATAAACTCCTCTTCCGAACAAACCTTCTCCAAATAGTCACGTCTAAGAGTTATGAATAAGTATATTTGGAGTTTACTAGCCCTTGCCTGCTCCTATCTTGGAGCTGTGGCACAGCAGCCGACAAAGGGCGATAGCTATGAGACACTGGTGATGCGCTACTACGATTACTACGAGGCTCAGAAGCCCGATAGTGCAGAACTGGTGCTCCGTGAAGCACTCACACGCTATCCCGATATGGAGAGCAACTTTGTGCTCCACGGCAATCTTGCCGAACTACTTGTGGCAAGGCAAGACACCTTATCCGCTATTTCCGAACTCACAGAGGCCCTTCGGCTACAGCCCGAGGTGACGCAGCTCCGCTCTCGCCGTGCTGAGTTGTACGAAGGAGTGGCACGGTATCAAGATGCCCTTCTCGACCTCGACCAACTCATTCAGCAGAAGCCGGAGTGGGAGATCCCTTTATATAATAGAGCGAGGGTTCGCTCCGAGTTAGGGCTTCACAATGGTGCTATCCACGACCTGGAACAGATACTAAAGCTCAATCCCGAGGCCTATCTCCCTCGCATAGCACTCGCTAAGGAGTATCAGCTCTCTGGTGACTCGCTTTCGGCGGAGAAGCTACTGACGCACCTGATAGATAAGTTTCCAAAGATCCCCAACGCTTACCGAGCATTGGGGTGGTTGCTATTGGAGCAAGACCGAAAGGCGGAGGCCCTCGATAGGGTGCGGCACGTGATACAGGAGCTGAAGGTACCGACGAAGGAGGATTACCTCTTGCGAGGAGCGATCTGGAGCAAGTATGGAGAGGAGAAGGAGGCGGAGGCCGACTTTGAACGAGCAAAGGCACTAGGTGCTACGGACGATGAAATTAAAAAGGTAAGACAATGAAGAGATTAATTAAGTGGTTACTGATCCCAGCACTACTCGTTAGTGCCATCGCAGCGTGGGGCAAGATAGAGAAGACTATGAAACCGACTGAGATAAATATTACCGCTGAGGTACGAGCCCTCAATAGGCTATACACCAATTATGGGCGTGCGCTGACGGAGTACGATAGCTCCAATGACGCCTCTACCGACACCCTCCTTTGGAGTCCCGAGAAGACGAGGGAGGAGAGCCGTAAGTTGCTCACCCAGTTGCTCCAGCAAAGAGAGCTCCTTCGGCTACTTCCTAGCGAAGAGCTTAGCCGTCAGAAGCGTGTAGAGCGGTGGGGCTTTTATCTCGATTCCTCTAAAAACCAATACTACAATCTACTGGAGATACTCCATCAGTTTGTCTCTAGTGATAAGGAGCTAAAGCCTTTGCTCACGAGTGAGCTAGAGGAAGCTCTGCAAAAGGAGTTCTACCCAGAGGCATTGCAGATAGTGCGGTATTTCAATCTCCAACTCCATGATGAGGTGAAGCTCAAGGAGTGTCGCCCACGGTTTGCCGAAACCGATGAGGGGCATTTGATAGATATGTGGCTCCTTCGCTACCGATTGATACACGAACTAAGGGAGCTGGAGATAAAGCTTTCGGATGACCACGCCACCGAGCTAGATGAACAGTGGACGGCTATGGTAGTTCCTTTTGAAAAGGAGGGAGAGCGACTGCTCACTCAGCTCCAGGGGAGTGCCTACGAGTCGGAAGCCGGGCAAATCTATCAGGAGTATCTAGGTGACCGCTTGGTTTCGATCCGGCCAGAGGTGGTCAATACCGCTACTGGCGAAGTGCGCATCAAGGTTTTTGGTATTCTATCAAAGCCGAATAAGTTACAGAGGAGTGGCGGTATCACCATTGGTGAGCTCCCTAAGGGGATTGTCCGTAAGACCTTCACCGACCGGCTTTCAAAGGTGAATAACTACGCTTATTCTCTTGAGGAGGGGAAGTCCCGAGCCCATCTCCGCTATGAACTTCTTAAGGTCTATACTTACAATCTGGAGAATTATTGCAAGCAGATAGAGGTGCTGGACCGTGCTACTGGTGCCCCTGTGCCCAACGTACGGATTGATCTAATGGATGGAGATCGCAAGGTATTTACTACGATGGCGACCGATAGTGAAGGGCGAGCTTTACTCCAGAGCAGATCAAATTATTACTGGGCAGTGGTGAAGGATCCACGGCTGATCACTGAGGAGCAAGTCTATATTAGTGAGCTACCAAAAGCTCAAAAACAGAGAGAGATAAAGATTACGAGGTTCTACACCGATCGCCCTATCTACCGTCGTGGGCAGGAGGTTAAGGTGGGCACCGTCACCGCTAAGTACAAAGGCGATGACCGACACGTTTTGCCCTCTGAGCCTCTGACGATTAAGCTCCAAGCCTATCGCAACTTCGACTTGATTACCCTCGAGACGAAGAAGGTGACCACCAACCAGCACGGTGTAGCGGAGCTCACCTTTACCCTACCTGAGGATCAGGATCTCTCCAACTTCCAGCTCATCTCTAAGTGGGGCAATAAGGAGATAGAGGTGCAGGACTACAAGCGTAGTTACCTCCAGGTCTCTATAGATAGCATCCCCACCGGTTATCTCTATGCCCATCCGATGAAGTTCTATGGGCAAACGACCGACCTCAATGGGCTACCTACGCCAGCTACCGTGGAGCTTCTCTATGGTGGTGATAAGCGGATTAAAGCCACCTCGGGTGCCGATGGTCACTTCGTCATCACCACGCCCGCACTCTCTGAGGAAGAGGATGAGTATGGAGATAGAATTGAGCTATCTGCTTCAGACGCTCTTGGGAATACCGCACGAACCTCTCGTTACCTTGAGCTACTCGATACCGATATGCCCCTTGATGCGGAGTCCCTCATCAATGAAGACACCTCTATTTATAAGGAGCAATTCACGCTCTCTACTACCCTCCAGCCCTATAATCATCGGTTGCTCGGAGATATCTCCGACCGCGTTATCTCTGCCTACTTGGTGAATGAGCAGGATACCATTCCGCTAGGCAACCTCCCAGTGAATGGCGAGCAACAGTTCTCCCTTCCTAACCTCCCCAGCGGTGGCTACCACCTACAGCTCCGCACGGTAGATGGGTATGGAGAGGAGCAGCGAGATGAAACCTACCAAAAGTACTATTTCTATAGCTCCAGCGATACTCAGCTACACGATAAGTACCCAATTTGGGCTGAGTTCCTTCCCGATGGGGCACTTCTCTTTGGTTCAAGTAACGATCAACTCATCATCCTTTCTCTTGAAAAAGAGGACAAGACTATCTACAAGGAGTACATCCAGGTGGTAGCCGGCACGCTCTACAAGCACACGCTGCCACAAGTGGGTGCCGAAAGGGTGATGCTACAGTCGCTCCGTAATATGGAGACGAGGGTGAAGCGATTGGACCTACCAAAGGAGGAGGTGGCAAAGGAGAAGGCGAAGCTCGAAGGCTTTGCTTTCGATGAAAGCATTCGCCCAGGTAGTGAGGTGGAAAAACGTATCAAGGTGATTGGCAAGTCGGGACAACCGCTCGCCAGCACCCCAGTCATTGCCACTATTTATGATAAAGCAGTTAAAGATGCTGCTTTGAGTGTAGGGGCTATGCCGTGGATCCCTATTGAGAGTGGACTAAGGCTCGAGAACAGCCTAGAGGGAGCCCTCTATGGGGCTCGGGCTCCACTCCGCCTGAGGGGGGCAGGGGTAGCCGAAGCTGCACCAATGGAGATGAGTAAGCAGGCAGCCCTAGATGAAGTGGTGGTTACCTCAGCCCCAGAGGAGCCAGCTCTCCGCACCAACTTTGCCGAGACAGCCTACTTCTCGGCACTCCTCGAGACCGACCAAGAGGGCGAGCTACTCCTGAAGTTCAAAGCCCCCGACACGCAAACTAAGTATGTCGCTTACCTCTATGCCTTTAACGACAATCTCACCGAAGAGGTGCTAGATAATACCACCCTAGAAGTCTACTCGCCACTCAGTATAGAGCTTTCCACCCCACGTTTCCTTGTGTGGGGCGACCGCCTCGACGGCTCTGCTCAGATACGCAATACTGGTGACCAAAGCTGCACAACCACCTATGTGATTACCTCTGGTGCCGAATTATTGGCTGAGGGAACGATAGAGGTGCCAGCCCACGAAACGGTGAGCGTCCCCTTTAGCACCACTGCTCCACAAGCAGCAGAGCTCCAATTGCAGGCCAAGATCACTTCGGGCGAACTGAGTGACGGACTAGAGCGGGTGATTCCGCTGATCAGCAACCTCTCCACCTACACGGTGGCGCTCCCTATCTCCCTCTACAAGGAGTCGCAAGTAACCCTTACCCCACCTAAGCAAGAGCTCGCCAGCAGTGACCTAATGCTCCAGCTTTACTTCGATCCTATCCAATTGCTTCTAAGCAAATTGGCCATCAGCCATAGGAAGAGTCTCAAGAACGACCTTTCGCTCTTTGGAGAGCTCCACTTCTATAGCGTTTACAGCCGTCTCCATAGTTACCTCAAGTCGAATCCCGAGCTAGCAGTGCGGCTACAGAAGGATGCTAAGGAGCTGAGCTTGATTAAAGAGAAGCCAGCACACCGGAGCGACCGAATAGCCGACCCTCAGACCTTAGCTAGTTTCTACCAATTCATCACCAACGAAAAGGCACTTACAGAGCGACTAGCTCAGATAGAGAAGAGCATTCAGAGCCACGCCGTTGCGGGCGGAGGCTTCCGCTATAGCCTTAAGACGTTGCACGCCACTCCTTGGCTCACCCATTATATACTAGAGCAATTGGGTGGCTTGGAGGTGACCAATCCAGAGCTACAAAAGAGCCTACAGGCCTCTCTCCCCTACTTGGCTAAGGAGCTACAAAAGAAGGATAGCTACTACCGAGACTTCGTTGCCTTTGCACTTGTTGCGCACCAATACAGCTACCCACTGCCCGACTTTGGCGAACCGATGAAAAAGCAAGTGGACGCTCTCCGAAAAGGCTACCAATCTGCCAGCAATAGCACGATGCTACGATTTGCGGAGTACAGTCAGATCTACGACCAACCTGAGGCCTACGCCCAGGTGCGTCAGTTTATCAAGGAACGCAGTGGCTACACCTTTAATGACGATGAGAAGCTCACCCTCATGCTCTTCCTCAATCAAGATGAGCCAGAGGTGAGCCAAGAGGTGGTGAAGTTTGCCTTGCAGGTGAAGCAAAATGCCATTTGGTATGACCAAGCGATCGTACGGGTGGCACAGCTGATTCTTGATAAGGTGACCCCCACCACCATTAGCGACCGTGCCACACTCACCATCAATGGCGAGCGCTACCAGCTTTCGCCTACGGAGCGAGTGACCGGCACCCTAGCAGTGCGGTACCCCGCCAAGGAGGGGGCGCTCACGCTCACCTGGAGTGGTATTCAGAGCGATTATATCTTTGGTGCCCTCTCCTATCTCGTGACCGAACCGAGTGCTAAGGCCACCCCAACGGGTAAGCAGCTGACGATTGAGAAACAGCTCTACGTCCGCAAGGTCGATAGCAACGGGAAAGAAAGCTTTACCCTAGCTACCAACGTGCAGAAGGGCGATAAGCTGATAGTCCGCTACCTCCTTGAGGCAAAGCAAGACCTCAGTCTGGTCACCATACAAGACCCACGCCCAGCTGCGGCGGAGATGGGCTACGACTTTGAAGGCTTCCGATTGGCTGATCGCCTTTGGTTCGACTATAGTCGTCGCGACAATCACGATCGACTATACATCGACTACCTACCACGCGGACGCCATCAGATAGAGCTTGAAGCGGTCGCTACCCAGAGCGGTCACTTCACCTACGGCCCCGCCCAGATCCAGAGCTACTACGCCCCCGAGTATGCTGGTAACTCCTCCGGCGGCTCTCTCGAAGTGGCGAGATAACATCCCAACACATATATATATGGTAAACGACCCTTGTGGCTGCACCCCTGCAATCACAAGGGTCGTTGGTTTTGGACCCCTCGTAACCCGCCAGTGTTTGGCTCTGGGGGAGGGCGAGTCTTGACTGGGGGTTAGCTGAATGGCACCCTGTCGGGTGCTGTGGAGCTACTTATCGGACAAGTTGAAAAACGCTTTTATATCTTGCTATAAATCAGATGGTTAGAAAGGCGAAAACTGAGATGCAACTAAGCAATTGCTTTGTTGCATCTCGGCAATTGCTTAGTTGCATCTCGCCGATCGCTTAGTTGCAACTCCACTTTTGCTCTGCTACGGGAGGGTTAAGGATCGGACAAATTGGAAGGGGAAGGTACAAAAAAGGACCTCGGTGGGGAGGTCCTTTTTGATGGGTGATAAGGTTTGATGACTACTCGTGGTTGTCGTCCTTATGGCCATATCCGTATCCGTAGCCATATCCGTATCCATAACCGTAGCTCTTGACAAAGATGGAGTTATTGGTGTTGATGTCGTTGAGTATTAGGCTCATGCTGGATAGTTTCTGGTGGTCGGCGAGGTAATTGATATACTCCACATCGCGCTTATTGGTCTTATCGGATCGCAGTACATAGAGTGTGTGATCCACTACGCGACTGAGTACCAAGCTATCTACTACTGGCCCAACAGGGGCGGAGTCAACTAGGATATAGTCGTAGTGCTTCCGGAAGGTCTCGAATACCTCCTCTAGCCTAGGCCTAGCGAGTAGCTCGGTAGGGTTGGGTGGGATAGCACCGGCATTGATGATATCTAGGTTGGGGTACTCCTCTAGGTGCTGTATGAAGTGTATTGGATCTGTTGAGGTATCATTGAGTAGGTCGGTCATTCCGCCTAGAGATGCATTCTTGATCCCAAAGGTACGCTTCAGCTGAGGGTTACGGATATCTAGCCCCACGAGTAGCACTTTATACTGAAGTGCTGAGAGCGAGATGGCTAGGTTGCTGACTACAAAGGTCTTTCCCTCTCCACTCACGGTGGAGGTACACATCAGTACCAATGGTCGCTTATTCTGAGTGAGGAAGCTGAGGTTGGTACGGATATTTCTAAAGGCCTCTGTGGCTACACTATTACCCTCTAGCTGCACCAATAGCTCGGGAAGATCGCCCTCTCCTGAGGCTGATTTTTGCTGAGGTATTCCTCCGGCAATCGGTAGGTTGGTGAGCTTTTTGAGATCCTCTTCTGTGCGAATCTTGGTTTGAGTGAGCTTCCAGAGGTAGATCGCTATCGTTGGCAATATCAAGCCGAGTAATAGGCTGGCCAAATAAATGATTGGCTTTTTGGGGCTCGAAGGCTTAGTGGCGGCAAGTGCATTATCCACTACCTTGGCACTCTCAAGTGATGAGGCGAGCTCAATGGAGGTCTCTTCCCGGCGGGTGAGTAGCATCAGGTAGAGATTGGAGCGGATAGATCGCTGACGCTCGATATCTGTGCTGATGCGCTCAAAGGTAGGAGCTTGCGAGATGCGAGAGCTGTAGCGTTGCTCCATTCCCTTCAGACCATTCAGCTGTATCTGAAGCCCTTGCTTTGCCACATCGGCGGCCTCTAAGATATTGGTTCGTGCTACATTGAGGTTTTCGGTGAGGCTCTTTACCTTGGGGTGGTCTTTATTGGCAGCCTCTAGCAGACCGTCTCGCTCAAAGACCATTTGATTGTATATCTCCACGGCGGTTTGTAGGGTACCGTCGGTAAACCCTAGGCTACCAGGTATGATTTCATACTTCCCCTCCTTTGCCTTTAGGTCATTGATAAGGAAAGCGACCAGCTTCAGCTGCGTCTCTGCCTCTGCCCGCTTTTGATCGATCATAGCGGTGGAGGAGACGACTACGCCGAGGTCTTGGTAGCTGGTGACACCTTGGCTCTTCTTTACCTCCTCTAGTTTTTTCTCCGTGGCATTGAGCTCCTCACCGATGAGGTTGATTCGCTCATTGATGAAGTCGTAGGTGCGCTGTGCGGTAGCATTTTTATCGATCGCCCGCTCCCTATTGTATACCTCAATGAGTTTGGAGAGAAAGCGCTCGCCCTTGGCTCTATTCTTGGCGGTAATCCCCAAGACTGCCACAGAGCCTTGCTTATTGGCTCTATCCACTGTGAGCCCGCCCTTCTCGGCATAGTAGATGGCGAGCTTTTGTGGTGATTGTATGGTGACATCAAAGCTGCTGGGGAGCTCCATTTTCCCCTCCTTGTAGCTCTCCCGCTTGGTGATGGAGGCGATGCCTTCGCCCAATACAAAGGTGGCTGGTAGGGAGTCGATGACTATGGCTTCGCCCTTGACATAGTCTGAAGAGATCTTGTACCCCTTGTCGCTAATCGACTCTATGGTGAGCGTAATGGGGGCACCTATTTTACTTAGCCCTACGGGGTCCATGGATATCTCAAAGGGGAGCTCGCTATCCCATACTGTAGTGGTGAGCCCCTTTCGACTGGTCACCTCTACATACTGCTGGCTCTCCTCTATGGTCTTTTGAAGGATCTCACGCGAACCGAGTATCTCTAGCTCGTTATCTACATTGACATTCTTTACCCCCATGCCTAGCTCGGCAAAGTCGAGTCCCTGTATCTGTGGGCTACTTTTATCTTTTTGCTCTAGGAATAGCACCGAGGCCTTAACGGGATACTGTGGGCTGCTACTTTTGATAAATAGCCAGCCGAGGAGCAGGCAAAGCACCAGTGCAATGAGGTAGATGGGCCAATACCTAAAGTAGTCTATTAGGATGCTTAGAATATCCACCTCTTCTTCATTTCCCATTGCCTGTGATGGGCTCATCTCGGGCGCCGCGGGGATATGGGTGGGCTGCTGTGGGTTAGGGTTGTTATTTATTTGAGTCATAAGCTATGATCGATTTCTGCTTATCGTCTTAATATGGTGACTAGAAGGTTGGCTACTGTAAGTGCAATCGAAGAGATGCTGATCCATACAGTGGTGCCCGAGCTGATGTTGGACGATGAGGCTATGGCATTATTGGGCATCACGTAGACTACATCTCCCTGCTGTAGGTAGTAGTAGGGCGAATTGATGATGTTGGGATCCATCAGATTGACACTCACCAAGGTGGTGGAGCCATCTTTATTCTCCCGAAGTATCTTCACCTGATCTCGTATACCATATATAGTAAGGTCTCCCGCATTGGCGAGTGCCTCGAAGAGATTTACCTTGCCATTGGCCGAAACAAATGCCCCTGGCTTGTGCACTTCACCGAGCACTGAGTAGCGGTAGTTTTGGATCTGGACATTGACGCTGGGCACCTCATTGAGATAGGTTGTTAGTGCCTTTTTGACCACCTCCTCCGCCTCCCTTAGGGTGAGACCACCGAGCTTCGTGAGCCCTAGCACTGGTAGGTCGACCTCGCCAGAATTATCCACCAAAAAGGTGCGTATTCCATTTTGCACGCTAGAATACTGCTGCTGAGGGTTCCAGTAAATCCCATTGAAGCTTGCCACCAACTCGGGCTTGGAAGCTTGGATATTGACCGTGAGGATATCCTTTGGTTTGATGGTAGCATCTTGGAGGGCACGGGCTTCCGTTTGCATCTTATTCTCCGCATATTGTAGATAGGCAACATCCTTGGTGCTGGCACAGCTAGCCAGTAATAATAGGAGCAGTGCCGATAGAAGGGTCGAATGCAGTCTCATATCGTTCATTATTAAATTTGAGTTTGAATACAACACACCATATGCAAAAGTAACAATAATAAGTGATATACGGGTATCCTTGAGTGGGGGTTACGCTTTAGAGCGTCGTATCGTGTTGCATTTATCTGAGTGTTTATAGGGCGGGCCTCTGCGAGATCCTTTCTCCATTACCCTCAAAAACCTATATGAGACTGTTGCACGAAGGCGGTCTCTAAAGTGTGGCAATATAAAAAAGAGTAGGCGGAAAGCTAATTAGCCTTCCGCCTACTTTATTTAGGGTGAACGACGGGGATCGAACCCGCGACAACTGGAACCACAATCCAGGGCTCTACCAGCTGAGCTACGTCCACCATGTCCGACTAGATAATTCTAATCGCGTGGACAAAGATACATAATATTTCTATAATCCAAAAGAAACCTCCCTAAAAAAATCAGTGGTTCCGCATTTGGTTTCTCTTGACGTGTGGCATCAATGGGAGTGTCTGTGGGGTAAGGACCTCTTCTAATGCGTAACCCCTGTATTGCGAGTGGTTTTTGGTCAGGCAGTAAAAAGTAATAGGGTTCATAGAAACCTATGAACCCTATTACTAGTGTTAATGTGTCTCTGTCGCTAGAGCTTTACACGACCTGTAATATCCTTTTGCCCTGCTGGGGTATCTTGGTCTTGGTCGTGAAGGGGAGCATATTTCCCATCAGGAATGTCAGAGAGGATAAAACCATTTGCTTTGCGTGCGGCTACAATGTTATCGGAAAGGGCTGTCGCTACTGCATTTGCTACCAAGTTAAGTAGCATACTACTGGTGTTGGCCACCTTGCAATCTACGGTAACATCAGCACTTCTCTGAAAGAGTACTTTATTATCCTTGGTAGATTTTAAGATGTATTCAATATTCACATCCATAGTATTTGTAAGCACAATCTTCTGCCACTTATTTATTACAGTAAAGAGCACGGCGTCAGCTGTGAACACGTTATTGAATGGCTTTAGACTACCGTCAATAAATAATTCAGCATCTTCTGCGCTTTCACTTTGTAAAAGTTCTTGAGCTAATAGTGGTGAAAAGACGTAGTATCCTCTCTCTACAAGAGGGTGGAAAAGTGAGGCATACACCGCCTCTTTAGCCTCTACTTTATTTGTCTTATTGATCGGAGGCATTACTAGTATGCTTAAAGGTTTCTGGGCGTATAGCTCTTTGTATACCTCCCCTTTCTTGCCATAGTTGGCAGTAAGCCCACATGATGAAAGTAGCAATAGCAAGCTCAGAAGCGAAGCTATTGAAAAGGCTAGTCTATTGTAGTGAGTTTTCATTTTTCAAACTGCTTAATTATCCTTGTAATAAATACTTTGCTCTCTGGGTATAGCTCAATCTCTTTTTTTAGGAGCTGTAGTCCCTCTTCTCTTTTCCCCTGTTTGATAAGGAGATACCCATATTCTGCACATATTCCAGGCTGGACCATTTTTCGAGTGCCATTTGGGGTGTTTATAAGGCGTTCGTACTCTTTAATAAGGTGCTCTTCGCTTTTGGGCGTTCTGTCCTTAGTGAAAGTATGAACAGCATTGTCATAACCGTACCAAGAATATAGGGTTTTTGTAGTGCTACAGCTACAAAGGGAAAGTGTCAAGATTACTGGTAGCAAAAAAAGAATTAAACGTTTCATGTTTATCGTAGCTCTATCAATTTGGTTTTTCTAGTTGATAAAAATATCTTGCCACTATAGAGCACCCTTCCCTCTTTGCTCTTAACAGCAATGGAATAAGTGCCTGGCTTAAGATAAAACTGTGGCTTCTTCCCCTCGCTCCCTTTTGTCTGTATTACCTTTGTCTCTGTGGGGTTACTACCATTAATGGTTACTACCACGGTTTCTTTAACAAGGGTCTTGTTGTCGCTAATTATCTTTAAATAGGCCTCATCAGCCAAGCCCCCTGTTGCGGAATTTACGGTGCCACAGGAAAGGAGAGCGACTGCTAGTATGGCACTCAATGCGAGGCCAATCCAATTCAAATGCTTCATTTTTTTTATCTTATTTCTTGTATATAATAATCCGAGAGCTTAGAGCCGTCAATAGCTCCTTCGACGATATTGACTATGGAGAACTCAGTCATCGGAGTGTCTCCCAAGGTCATTTGCACCTCAATTGCTCCCACTTTTTTACCTGGAAGTTCAATCATAGCACCTGTCTGAGGGTTCTTCACCCTTTTTCCTTTTGCGTAGATGTCAAATCTATCGCCTGCAACAAGTCCTTGAGAGGCTCCACCAGCAATGATAGTTCCGTCGTCATCCATGGAGATTATATAGGTACGCCAAGGCTTGTCCGCACATTTGTTGATGATATTCTCTACTAGCTGATCAATAGCAGCAGAAATAGCTTTGTCGGCTAGAGAAGCATCATACCCACTTACGCCCCCCATTCCTAGAGTAGACTTGCTAGTGGTATTGGCATACCCTTTAGCCTCCTCAGAATAGGTTGCGACCCCCGTAGCGACATCAACCAGCCTAAGGCTCACTCCAGCCTCTACCTGCTGGGTCTTTTTGGCAGTTAGAAGACCTACTTCGCCAGAAGTCTTACGTCCGAATTCTGTTACTGAACCGAGGATCACATAGTCGGCAGTTACCTTGTTGTCGTTGTTGCCATCGGCAATCTCTTTTGCGATTGCTTCGGCATCAGAGCGCTCAACGAGGATGAATTTACCTGAAGCAATTAATTTTGCGGTTAAGATGTCTTGAGCCTGCTTGGCGATTGGATCATTCTCACGGTCATAAAAGATGCCTTTGCCATATTGGGTCTCATTAGAAAACCTCCCGATAGCGACTTTCCATTTTAAGCTCCTTCCTTCATTTTCTTGACCATAGAGGTGTAGACCTCCAGATAGAAGGAGTAGAAAGACTATCCATACACGATACGATACATTTCTCATAAATACTTAATTATATGATTTGTGTTTCTTATTTCCTTGTGCAAGTTACCACTTTTTTGGAAATTGAACACATTAATGTCCTAACTTATTAAATTGATTTAAGTGATTTCTTTATTGGAGTAATGGAGCGCCTTATTAGGAGGACGAAGGGGGTGGCGGTGGAAATGCGGGTATTCGGAAAATTATGTGTACTTTTGTGCAGTATAATAGGGAGTTTGATAAGTCACTGAACGTATGGAGTACAATAAAGAGGCAGAAGGGATATTGCAGAGAATCGATAAGATGGCTGACGACTTGCAGCGACTTCGTAGAGAGGTGGCTCAGCTCCTTGTGAAGCATACCGAGCTATGTGCCAAAGGCGAGTCGACTGAAGCGGGTTCCGCAGAAGCACCTAGTGGTGAGCGAAGTGAGATATCCTGTATCTCGAGCCTTGAGGAGCTCTATGCACGGGACTTTGAGAGTGATGACGAGCCGACGGAGCATGAGCCAATCGCTTTTGAACCAGTTGGCGAGCCGATAAAGAGCGAAAAAGAGAGTAGCGACTCTCTGGACGACCTCTTCGTTAAGGCTGGCTCGGAAGAGGCGATGGAGGATCTTTTTGAGGCACGTAAGGGCTTTGACCTTCTCTCCAATCTGACCATTGCGGATCGATACCTCTTTGCTAATGAGCTCTTCTATGGAGATCAGGCGGCGCTGGAGGATATGCTGCGGGAAATGGAACCTCTGAGCAGTATGGCCCATGTGGAGAGCTATCTCTACGATGTGCGTAAGCTGGGGCGTGATGAGGAGGTGGTGAAGCACCTATTGGCGTTTGTTCAGGAGCATCGTTGTAAGTAACAAGCCTATGGTCTACCCACTAGTCGTCATACCTACCCCTGTGGGGAATATGGAGGATATTACGCTGAGGGCGTTGCGGCTGCTGAGGGAGGCGGATATGGTCTATGCTGAGGATACGCGGACCACTGCCAAGCTCTTTCAGGCGCACGATATACAGGCACCGCTCAAGAGCTTTCATATCCACAATGAGCACTCTGTAGCGGGGGAATTGGCGAGTAGAGTGGAGCGTGGCGAGCGGGTAGCTTTGGTCTCGGATGCCGGTACACCTGGGATTTCCGATCCTGGCTTTATGGCGGTGCGGGCTTGCTTGGAGCGGGGGCTTGAGGTGACTTGTTTGCCAGGGCCAACTGCTTTTGTACCGGCATTGGTTGGCTCGGGTTTGCCTTGTGAGCGCTTCTTTTTCGAGGGTTTTCTGCCGAATAAAAAGGGGCGGAAGACGCGGATAGAGGCACTAGTGGAGCGTGACGTGACGACGGTCCTTTATGAATCACCAAAGCGCTTGGTGAAGCTACTGGGGGAGTTGAAAGAGATAGTGGGCAGTGACCGCCAAGTGGTGGTTGCTCGGGAATTGAGTAAAAAGTTTGAGGAGTTTCACCGCGGAAGTGTGGCGGAGCTATTGAGTTATTTTGAGGAAAATGAGCCACTAGGTGAGATAGTGGTGATGGTCGCCCCCCAAGAGAAGCAGGAGAGCGTCCATGTGAATAAGTATAAAGAGCATAATTTTAGATAACAAACAGTATGAAACATCTTTTTTCATTGGCGACTATCGCCGCAATTGTTATGGTAGGTCTGTCATCTTGTGATGGTAAGGGCTCGTCCTATACCAAGCTACAGCAGAGCTACGATTCGCTCCTAGTTCAGAACACCCGCAGCCAGCAGGAGTTGGAGAGTGTGCTGGGACTAGTAATGGATGTGGAGCAGGAGATCAATAAAGTTTCGAACGCTGAGAATAAACTCCGTATGGGGCAAGCAAGTGGTGAATTTACTGAGAACGACCGTGAGCAGCTCCTCTCGGATGTCCGCTCTATGACTGCCTCTTTGGAGAAGAATAAAGAGGAACTAGCAAGGAAGCTGGAGGATCTGAAGCGCAAGGATATCAATATCTCTGCCCTCAATAAGAAGATCAATATGCTACAGCAGCAGATTGTACAGAAGGAGAATGCCATTACCCACATGACGCAGTTGCTAGCCTCTAAGGACTCTTTGATCTTGCAACAGGGTCAGCGAATCAGTGAGCTAGATGAGACCACTGGTGCTCAGGAGACGACGATTGCCCTACAGGACAAGACCATTTCGGAACAAGATCGTAAGCTGCACAGAGCACACTACTGCTTTGGTACTCACGAGGAGCTGAAGGAGCAAAACATCATCAGTAGTCGCTTCTTGCGCTCTGACAAGGTGCTTCCTGAGGGATATAATAAGGATTATCTCATCACCATTGATATCCGTGAGGTGAGGGAGATTCCTCTATTCGCGCCTAAGGCCAAGGTGCTTACCGAGCACCCAAGTAGCTCGTACGAATTGATTAAGGATGGTAATAAGAATATGATCCTCAAGATTAAGGACGTCGATAGCTTCTGGAGCTTAGGTCGCAACTTAGTGGTAGAGGTGAGTCTATAAACCAAGGTGTACAAGACCATACTGATAGACCTAGACGATACGCTCTGGGCCACTCAGCAGAATAATAAGGAGGCTATCCATCAGCTCTACCTCGAGGAGGGGTGGGCTGGTGGATATGCCTCCTTTGACCATTTTTGGTCGGTCTACTGGCCGAGCAATGAGGCTCTGTGGCATCAGTATCGACACTCAGAGATTACGAAGTACGAGCTTACAATAGAGCGATTTCGCCGACCACTCGAGGCTATCCAGCACTTTACGGAGGAGGAGATTCTCCGCTTCAATGACCGCTTTCTGCACCTCTCTTCGCATAAGGAGGGGGTGGTAGAGGGAGCTATTGAGCTGCTTCAACACCTCAAAACCCTCTATAAGGTGGTGGTGGTCTCTAATGGCTTTACAGAGGTACAGCGGCGTAAGATGGAGGTGTCGGGCATTGCTCCCTATATCGATGTGACAGTGCTGAGTGAGGAGGTGGGGATCAGCAAGCCCTACAAGGGGATATTTGACCAAGCACTCAGCAAAAGCGGTACTAGAAGGGGTGAGGCGATCATGATAGGCGATAGTTGGGACGCAGATATTTTGGGCGCCCAGAATGCCAAGCTACCCAGTATCTGGTTCAATCCAGAGCAGCTCCCTTTCCCTGAACAGTCGCTCCGCTATCCAGTCATTGAGGTGACTCGACTTGATGAGATTCCAGCATTACTACGGCAAACGATATGAAAAAGAAGATAGTATTCTCCACCCTTCTACTCTTTTCGCTCGTGATGATGAGTGGGGTAGAGCCTCACAGGCAAGGCCGCGAGCTTCCTGATGAGGTGCCTGTAGCTGAGGTGGATAGTTGTGCCTTGCTCTATAGTCAGTTGGGCTTGGAGGGGAAGGTGAGTCCGAAGGCTTTTAGAACCGCCTATCACGGCTACTACAAGGTGACGCAGCGACACAAGGAGCTGCTTACGCTTATTGACTTCACCAAGCCCTCCAATAGTGAGCGCCTCTATGTGATCAATATGGCGGAGGGCACGATGCTCTTTGAGAGTGTGGTGGCACACGGTCGGAATAGCGGTTCGCTCTACGCCACTGACTTCTCCAATCGGAGCAATAGCCACCAAAGCTCGCTTGGCTTTTACCTTACAGGGGAGACCTACAGGGGGAGTAATGGTTACTCACTTCGGCTTGATGGGCTGGAGAAGGGCTTTAATGACAATGCCCGAGCTAGAGCCATCGTGATTCACGGGGCTAAGTATGCCAATCCCGCCATCTGCCGAGGGGGGCAGCGACTAGGTAGGAGCTTCGGTTGCCCTGCCTTGCCGGAGCAACTTAATCGTCCGATTATTGATGCGATCAAAGGGGGCAGTGTTCTCTTTATCTATGCCGAGGATCCCAACTACCTCTCCCAAAGTCAGTTGGTAGGGGAAGGCAATTCTGCCCATCTGAGTTAGCTCTATTCGGTGATGGATTACCTATTAGTCGCCTTAGGAGGTGCCTTTGGTGCCTTCTCGAGATATGGGCTTTCGTCGCTTTGGTCCACGCACATCACTACCGCTCCATCGTGGAGTGGCACGCTACTGATCAATGTAGTTGGAGGGTTCCTCATCGGGGTGTTTTATGCCCTTTCGCAGCAAGAGGGTGCCACGTGGGGTGGGTGGAGCCTGCTACTAATCACTGGATTTTGTGGTGGGTTTACCACTTTCTCCACCTTCGGGCTAGAGCTCTTCCACACCCTCTCAGAGGGGCAATACCTCTCGGCACTTCTCTATGTACTCCTCTCCGTACTGCTCACCCTCTTAGCCGTAGCCGGAGGCATCTCAATCATCGGCATCAAACACTAACTGGTAGATATAGAAACTCCGCCACCTGTAGGCTTAGACCTATAGGTGGCGGAGTTGTTAATTATGCTCTTGAGAGAGGGGGTTACTCCTCCTCGTCGGTGTGGTGAGCCTCGATGAGTGCCTCTTGGATATCTCCAGGCACTAGTTCGTAGCTTGCAAACGTCATGGTGAAGGAAGCTCTACCGCCGGTAAGCGAACTGAGGGCAGTGGAGTAGTTGGAGAGCTCCTTTAGGGGTACCTTAGCCTTGATCTCCTCATAATCGGCCTTACTATCCATACCCATGATGATACCTCTACGTCCCTGTAGATCGCTCATCACATCACCCATATAGTCGGCAGGCACCGCTACCGTTACGTCGTAAATCGGCTCCAGAATCTTAGGCGCAGCATTGCGGAAAGCCTCATTGAAGGCGTTGCGACCGGCTAGCATAAAGGAGACCTCATTACTATCTACAGGGTGCATCTTACCATCATAAACGATCACACGCACGTCACGGGCATAAGAGCCGGTTAGTGGCCCTTGCTCCATACACCCCATAATACCCTTAAGGATAGCAGGCATAAAGCGGGCATCGATGCTACCGCCCACAATGCTATTCACAAAGACTAGCTTGCCACCCCACTCAAGAGGAATCTCCTGAGTCTCCTTGGGATTGATCTTGAACTCCTGGCCATTGAACTTATAGACGCTCTGAACAGGTTGACCCTCGGTATAAGGCTCTAGGATCAGGTGTACCTCACCAAATTGACCGGCACCACCTGACTGCTTCTTGTGACGATAGTCGGCACGAGCTGTCTTCGTGATGGTCTCACGATAAGGGATACGAGGCTCAAGGTACTCAATCTCAATCTTCTCATTATTCTCCAAGCGCCACTTGAGCGTACGTAGGTGGAACTCTCCCTGTCCGTAAACGATCAACTGGCGGAGCTCCTTGCTATGCTCGATGATCCAAGTAGGATCCTCATAGTGCATACGGTGCAGTGCCTCACTCATCTTCTCAGAGTCGGCCTCATTCACCGCCTTAATGGCACGGCGATACTTAGGAGCTGGGTACTCCATTGGTGGGAAGGTATAGCTAACGCCCTTGGCATTCAGTGTATTCCCCACACGTACGTCCTTTAGCTTGACCACCGCGCCGATATCTCCAGCATGAAGGACACTTACTTTGGTACGGTTACCACCTTGTGGTGTAAAGAACTGGGTGAGTCGCTCCTTGGACTCGTTACGGTCTTGATTTACAAGGTCCACACCCTCTGTAAGGGTACCACTCACTACCTTGAAGTAATCAACCTGACCGATATGTGGCTCCATAGCACTCTTAAAGAAGTAGAGCGATATAGGAGCATTAGAGTCGGGCTTCACCTCTGTGCCGTCGCTAGCTACGATAGGCTTTACTTTCTCTGTAGTAGGCACTACATTCCCTAGGAATTCCATCGTCCTCCGAACGCACATATCCTTCCCTGCACTTACGCAGAATACAGGGTACATATCTCTATTGATAAGGCCTTGGCGGATTCCTTCGCGCATCTCATCCTCTGTGAGGGTACCGAGCTCAAAGAACTTCTCCATCAAAGTCTCGTCATTTTCAGCTGCCGCCTCAATCAGAGCTTGCTGATACTCCTTCGCCTTATCCATTAGTTCATCAGGGATATCTAGCACCTCAGGCTTGCCACCCTCTGGTCCCCACTGATAGAGTTTCATCTTCAGTACATCCACAATCTGATTGAAGTTAGGCCCTGTAGTCACTGGGAATTGTACTGCTACTACCTTAGTACCGTAGTGCTCTCTGAGCTGATGATAGCTATTCTCAAAGTCGGCCTTTTCGTGATCCAGCTGATTGATGATAAAGATCACCGGTTTTTGGAAACGGCGGGTCTGCCTAAATTGATTGATCGTCCCCACCTCTAGCCCTTGCTGAGCATTGATCACCATCAGGGCACAGTCAGTCACGTAGAGTGCACTTACCGTACCGCCGATAAAATCGTCCGAACCAGGACAGTCTATAAAATTGAGTTTCTTATCTTGCCACGGTACAGAAAATACACTAGTAAATACTGAGTAACCATAATCCTTCTCCACAGGGAAGTAGTCACTCACTGTATTGCCAGCCTCTACTGTACCGCGGCGCTGAATAGCGCCAGCCTCAAAGAGCATCGACTCTATCAGAGTGGTCTTACCGGAGCCCGAGCTACCGAGTAGAGCGATGTTGCGGATCTCATTTGTCTGAAATTCCTTCATGTCGTTCGTTTTTTAGATGGTTTGTATATTCTTGGTTTTCTGTATTCAGTTTGGTTGCGAACGGTCATTATATACGGTCTTCCCGCTATTTGATGATGTTTTTTCCTTCCGCTCCACAAGTTACGTAATTATTACGATATTTCCAATAGCTGCCCTTCCAAACACCGCACGTTATTTCCTTTTGTAAGTTGTTACACATATAATATATATAGGCTGTCAGACGAAGGTGATTTGAGGTGTCTCTTTAGAAATATGTGCTTGCTAACGTAGCAGGGTAACTCTATAAGCTGGTAGTTCCTTGGTCTCTATCGTGAAAAAATCCCATTGGTAGTAAGCCAAAAGTTTAGTTGCAACAAAGCGATCGGTGAGTTGCAACTAAGCTTTTGCTGAGATGCAACTAAGCGATTGCTTTGTTGCATCTCAGTTGACGGCTATATATGATGTTGAATATCAGTGGATTGCAAAGGTAGATTTTGTGCTTTGATATCAGCTCTATTTTTACTCTATTTTTCACGATTATTGCAAGAAACTACCTACTGATTTGCCTTCGGAATTATAATGTTTGGCTTGCAATTGATGAATAAAGGGAGTGCAAGACGCCTTTTATTGTGTTAAATATGACAGGGTGTTAGAAACAAAGTTAATGTAAAGATGTATTCAAGTTATTTTGTGGTTATAATAATAATTCGTAATATTGTGCCACGAAGCTAATCATATCCATATTATCGCTTTATTGTTTTACATAATGACGTAAATTCGTATATAATGGCGTATTGTTGGCTTTGCTATTAAAAACATTTTTAACAACTATTGGTTATGAAAACACAACAATTCCTGACCTTTGTAGGTCTGCAGAGGTGGTTCCCGTTTATTGCGGTGCTATTGCTGTTGTCGTGTAGTAGGAATCAAGTGGCTCCTGAGGAGCCCGAGGTTGCTCCTACAGACCTTAGCCAGCTATCTCTAGCACCTGGTATGCTTAGAGGGGGTGATCCGATCGCCCCACCCGAGCCTATTGGTGAGCCTGGGGAGGGCGGTGAGGTTATCCCTACAGTTCGTGACGGGCTCAAGGGGGTCATCATTAGTCGCAGCTCTATGTACAGTGCTGGGGTAGTTTATAATGAGTACTTGCTCTTCAATCCTATGAGCAACCTAATCTATCCGGGCAATGTGCTAGTCGGTAATTCAATTAGCAATGGCCGTTATCTGCCAGTAAGAGGGCAAAAAATAGGGGAAGTGACCTGGTCCAGCCCCGATATGGTGCCCCTCAATCCACAGGAGATGCGGTTTGTTAAGACGGTGAATGAGCCAAAGTTTAGCGACTATGCGAGCACTATGCAGGAGTGGCGTGGAACACCCCAATTGCCTACTTCAGCAGTGACTACCTTTGAGATGACTGAGGTCAAAGATCTTCGTGAATTCAGCGCTAAACTAGGCATGGGCTTTGAGAGTGAAAATGCCAAGGCAGGAATTGTATTTGAGGGTAAGAGAGGTTTGCTACGCACTCACATATTGGTGAAGTTTGTCCAGAAGCTCTACTCTGTTTCTATGGATATCCCCAATCGCCAGCATCTACTCAGTGCCAGCCCCAACGCCCTAGGTGGGGTGATGCCAGTATACATCTCCGATGTATTTTATGGTCGTATGGGGTATGCACTCATTTCTTCCGACCATGATTATAGAGAGGTCTTAGCAGCTCTAGAGATTATGGTGCCTAAGTTCCACTTTGAGCTCTCTGCTAAGTACAAGAAGATTCTCGATGAGACCTTTACCCAGTATGTCTTTACTGGCGGTAAGTCTGGCGACCACGGTCTGTCTGTAAAGGAAGGGTGGGAAGGCTTTAAGCAAGGGATGAGTACCGAGCTCCTTCCTTCAGAGGCAGTGCCCGTAGCCATCACCCTTAGGTATGCCGATGATAATTCTGTTGCTCGAGTAGTGCAGAGTGGTCAGTACCCAGTCACGGAGAGCTACTTCGTAAAGGATTGCGATGAGATCACCTTCTCATTGCGCCCTGCTCAGCTCAAGGCCAATGCTGGTACCAAGGACGACCTCCAGGTATGGGGCCATACAGTGCTTACCGTGCCACGAGAGCTATCGACCACGGGGGAAAGCACCGATTATCGACTAGTATGGATCCCAATGAGCAAGTATATAAAGCTCGATAAGCAGAAGCAATCAGGGCTTCCAAGTGCCGAGAACACCACGATTACCATTAAGCGTCCTGAGGGAATGAGTATGCAAGACTTCCTCAATCAGAGGGTTTACATCGATACGCACTTCTATAATACCAATGCAGCAGGTACCATTACTGGTGACAACCTCGGAGAGAGCAAGTACAGCATACGCCTACAGGATCTGCTCTTTAATGCAGTTCACCACTCCCTTACTGTTACAACGCGCAAAAATGCTAGTAGAGATTACTCTGCTACTGTGCTATTTGACCTTTTCCACGATATTAAGGAGGTTGAGGAGATCCCCAATGGACTTCGCTCCGTTACCGTAGAGGGTGACCAGCCAAATACTTCCACTACTAGGTGTCTAGGTAGCCAGCCTCGGTCTTACTTTAATCAGAAATAACAATAATAAACGATAAGCAACTATGAAAAAGATATTTATTTCACTGCTATTCATCTTCGGTATGGTGATAGCATTTGCTAGCTGTAAAAAGGATAATATTGAAGTGCCTAATACCCCTGAGGAGACTCAAGATGCCTCTAATCTAAAGGCTCAGGTACGTGCCTTGCCTCTACCTGATGGTATGGATCAAGGGGAAGTTGGACAAAATCTTCCACCTCTTGATCCTATCGCTCCACAGATTGATGGCGAGGTAGTCGAGCCAGGTACCTTCGGTGGTCTGCATGGTATCTATATCACCCAGCGTAAGGTGTATAATTCGGGATTTGCCTTTGATGAGCTCTCTATATTCAACCCAGCAGGTAGCCTTATCTACCCAGGAAGTGTCTTTGTAGGTAGCTCTATCACCAATGGTAGGTATGTAAAGCTTCCTGGGACTACTGGTGAGGTGACTTGGAGTGCTATAGACCTTATCCCTGCCTCTCCTATGAATAACTATGTAGCCAGCTATATCAATCCTAAGGCTAGCGACTACAATCTTACGGTACAGCGTTGGTTTGGCTCACAAAACATGCCACTAGCAGCTACCACCGTATACGAAATCAACGAACTCTCTAGCTCTACAGAGATCGGGGCAGAGCTGGGTGTTGGTTACCAAAAGGAGGACCTTATTGCTAAGCTCAACCTAAGCACTTCACACCAAAAGATGAAGACCCACGTGCTCGTAAAAGCGATTCAAAAGGTATTTAGCATCGCAGTGGATATCCCTGACGGGTTTATCCTCAAGACTGCCAATGTAGAGGATATGGACGGTGTGATGCCTGTCTATGTATCTGAGGTATTCTACGGTCGTATGGGCTTTGCTGTTATCTCAAGCCAGCATGAGTATCACGATGTGGTAGCCGCCCTTAACCTCAATGTACCTACTGAGAATATTGATATCAATCTCCAAACCAAGTACAAGGAGATCCTAGATGCCTCTGTATCTAAGTCTCGTATCATCGGTGGTACCTCTCAAGAGCATGGATATGGTATGTCTATGGGTTGGGAAGGTTTCAAGAAGAGCCTTTCAAGTCCACTTACTGCCTCTTCGGCTAAGCCAGTGGCTTATACGCTTAGGTATGTTCATGATAATTCAGTAGCAAGAGTAGTGCTCACGAGTGACTTTGTTCGCAACGAGTCTTACTTCGTTCCAGATATGGATGAGCTAGTTCTTCGCTTTACTCCACGTACGCTGAGAGCTAAGTCGGATAATATCAAGCCTTTGTATGTACATGGTAAGGTGACTATCGCACTAGCAGGTGGTCGTGAGCAGACTATCTTTGAGCGTCCAGTGAATAACTATATCCGCATCGATGACCCAGAGCAAGATGTTGCACTCCCTGATACGGAGGGTCTCGAGGTGTCTCTTAAGCGTCCACAAGGTATGAGTATGGCCGACTTCCTTAAGATGGAGGTGACCATCAGTGGATACTTTGGGCATGCTGTAGCCAATGGTACACGCAACCTTTATGACCTCGGCTCTGAGAGCACTACTTGCACCGTTCGCGAGCTGCTTATGATGGCGAATAGGGGAGCATTCAACTTCTTTACCCAAGAGAAGCGAACCAACCAGCGCGAAGCTAACCTAGTGCTCGATATTCAAGCTGATAATGGTATCCGTCAGGTGGATGGCACTATCTCTCAACTGTAATATTAATGTGAACTAAATAATAATTAACCCAAACAACTTTTGACTATGAACAGAAGAAGTTATTTGTGGCTGCTGCTCATCGCAGGTCTATTCTTTGCCTCTGCCAGCCTATTGATAGGCTGTAAGTCGGAGGGCAGGGGAGTGCCTAGCGATGGTGACGACCAGCCCATTACCACTGAGGCACGCCACCTCTCCGTAGATGAGGCCAAGGCGATTGCCCTTAGGTTTTTTGCGGAAAATGGTGCTCTAAAGGGGGCTACTGATACCGATCAGATTTCGGGAATAGAATTAGCTTTTGCCGAGCCGACAAGTTCCACCGCTCTTCGGGCTGCTTCGTCTGATGCACAGACCGATGCTCAGTCATCTCTCCCAGCTTATTATGTATTCAATATCAATAAAGGCTTTGTGGTGGTCTCTGCGTGGGATGTCACCTTCCCTATCTTAGGGTATTCTGAGGATGGTAGCTTTTTCGGAGCAGAGCTCGCCAATGCTAGCGTAGAGGAGCGCCCAGCCGAGGCCTCCAACGTGCTTAGCTTCCTAGGGGCTTATGCCAGAAGCATTGACTCCCTCCGTCAGGTAACTCCTGTGACAAAGGCTCTCCGAGCAGCTTACGACCAAGCTATCAATGGCGTGGTGGTAGAGGAGTCGCTACGTGCTTATAATAATATTGCCCCATTGCTAGGCAATATCAAGTGGAATCAATCTCCCTACTACAATGAGTACATCCCATACGGTCATCCAGTAGGCTGTGTTGCTACAGCCACTACTCAGATTATGAGATACTGGAAGTACCCACCTCGTGGTACTGGCTCTCATACCTCTACCCACGATGGAAAGTATGCCAATTTTAATAAAGAGTACCTCTGGGATCAAATGCCAGCGGCTACCCTTCGCCAACGCAATCACCAAATTGCACAGCTCTCCTATGATGTGGCAGTGGGGCTTAATATGATGTTCTCTGCTTATGGTAGCGGTACATGGCAGTACTACGTGCCTGGGCTATTGAGAGATCACTTCTATTACAAAAATACCATCCGTGATATCTATCGCTCCAATTATAATACGGCTCAGTGGACCAATATCGTCTACAATGAGCTAGCCAACGGGCGCCCAGTACAGTATGCTGGCTCGGGCAATGGTGGTGGTCACTCCTTTGTCTGCGATGGCTATAGCGGAGGTTACTTCCATATCAATTGGGGGTGGGGAGGTATGTCGGATGGATACTTCCTACTCCATGCCCTTGACCCCAACTCTCTCGGTACTGGTGGCGGTAGCGGAGGCTTTAACTATGGTCAGGATATCGTGATCGGCATTGAGCCTAATCAGAGGCCTAACCCCAACCCTGATCCCGATCCTACTCCTGAGACTGGCGACATCACTCCACTCAACATCAACCAATACAAGCAGATGCTCACCTTCCGTGGTGGCAATCGTGTAGATGTTGGTCGTGGCTATACTGCACCTATGGTGGTTTATCTCAAGGCAACTGATTGTAGCTACTGCGAGCATACTCAGCCAAGTGTAGAGCTATTAGCCCGTGAGTACAAGGGGAAGGTGAAGTTTTATAGCTTCGACGTGAACCCAGGTGGTCAATGGGAGCATTGGGATTTCATCACTCAGCAGCTAGGTATCAAGACGGTACCCGACCTATTATTTATCAGTAAAGAGGGTACCTTTGTACTCAAAAATGGTGTGATCGATAAGGGGCTTAATGCTGCAGGTGGAGCCAAGATATTCCGTCCTTATGTAGAAGCACTACTCCAAGGTGGCGGTGTAGATCCTACTCCTACCCCTTCGGGTGACTACTGCAAGTCTATGGGTAGGTATGCACGGAGCACCTACATTGCACAAGTATCTCTTGCTAATGTCAATAACGTTACCCGTGGTAATACCGGTGGCTACAATTACTTTAGTAGCAAAGCTATTGAGCTAACGAAGGGGGAGAGCTATACACTCACCCTCACACCAGGCTCTATCTATGGTAGCTACCCAGAGTACTTTAGAGTATGGATTGACTTTAATGGTGATAAAGTATTCTCTAGTAATGAGCTAGTTGCCGACTTTAATACCACTCAGTCCAATGTGGCAGTCTCCAAGCGGATCTCTATCCCAGCAGGTGCTACCAAGGGCAATACCCGCATGAGGGTATCCATGAAGTGGGGAGCTGCAGCCGAGCCTTGTGAGGTCTTTGACCACGGAGAGGTAGAGGACTATCTCGTAAATATCAAGGATAAGTACACGCCAACTCCTGACCCAACTCCCGATCCAACTCCCGATCCAACTCCTGACCCAGAGGACGATCCTTATCCAGTTTCCTACGGTAAGGACTCCAACTATGGCTATATCAGCAGTGTGTATATCGGCGATATGAAGAATAATTCACGAGGTGATAACTATGCCTCCTATATCAATACCCATCACATCACTGGTACTCCTGGACGAGCACTTAGCTATTCTTTGAGCCCATCATTCGGAACTCAGCAGACCTATTGGTGCTACTGGCGTATTTGGATCGACTACAATAAGGACGGTAAGTTTACCAATAACGAGTTGGTAGCATCAAGATACGGTTACCAGCAAGTGAGCGGGTGGTTTACCCTTCCTTACAGAATGGAGCCAGGGCTCTATCGTGTAAGAGTAAGTATGAAGATGAACGAAGGCTATCCAATGCCTGATGAGGTCTTCAATTACGGAGAGGTAGAGGACTATCGACTAAGAATCCGCTAACCCACTACCCTTTTAAGTTACCCCGAGGGGGCTCCATCGCTATTTAATGCGGTGGAGCCCCCTCCCTTCATCTTAACACCGAGCCTACAAAATACCCGCCACTATAGTAGGGTAAAATTCCAGTTGCAACAAAGCAAACGACGAGTTGCAACAAAGCAAACGACGAGATGCAACAAAGCAAATGCTTAGTTGCAACTCAGTTTTTGCTTAGATAATACTATTGATTATCAGGTAGTTACAGAATCCTATGCCGAAAGCTTTCTAATCATCCTAAGTTCTAAACCGAAGAAGTGCCTTTATGAGGGTATCTTAGTTAGTTTTAGTACCTTTGCTTAAGGTAAACGCTC
>NZ_AQVC01000028.1 GCF_000372405.1 Porphyromonas somerae DSM 23386
CTCTCATTTTATATTCAACTTATATTCTACGTGACTCAAAAAACATTGGCGACTTCTTTGGTAGATTGAAATATTTATAGTACCTTTGCAAAGCTAAAGCAAAAAGAAGATATATCGGATCCTTAGCTCAGTTGGTTTAGAGCATCTGCCTTACAAGCAGAGGGTCGAAGGTTCGAATCCTTCAGGGTCCACTCACTAGTTTTGTCATTTATATCGGATCCTTAGCTCAGTTGGTTTAGAGCATCTGCCTTACAAGCAGAGGGTCGAAGGTTCGAATCCTTCAGGGTCCACTCATAATGATCGTTTTTTCCACTGTACTTACTAATGGGAGTACAGTGGTTTTTTTTATCTCCCCCCCCCCCCCATTTGAGGTCTATATAATTCGTCTAAACCTCAATATTTCTTATGTAAATGCTCTATAATCTCATTTATTTTTGGTTAATTTGTGGTGATTGATACCTAAACAAAACAACTAAAGGTTAACAAACAAACAATTAGCAAAAGAAACTATGGGAAAAAGAGCTAAATTATGGCTATTTGTAGCACCTATCGTGCTACTTCTGCTACAACTAACAGCGTGTAGCACATCTTCGGATAACGAGATCAATGATGGGGCACTAGAAGTAAGCCTGACCAATGTGGTATTTAACAAAGATGGTGGACAGGAGGTCCTAACTATCTCTGGCACCAAGGTGTGGAGCTATATCTCCAATGTGGGCGAGAATAGCTGGCTTGTTCCAACGAAGGACAATGATAAACTCACCCTCACAGCTACTGCCAACACTCTAGGAAAGGAGCGTAAAGCAGAGATCATTATCTCTAGCCGTGCAGGTGTGCAAAAAGTCTATGTTACCCAGTCTGCAAGCGACCTGCTCTTTAGCTTTTCAGAGAGTGAGCTAGTCTTCTCACATAAGGCAGGCGAGAAGATGGTGCAGATTGCTACGAATAGCGACGACTGGCACTTTGAGCCTATAGAGGAGGAGGCTAAAGAGTGGCTCTCAGTAGTAGGCGGTGATGGGGCAAAGATGCTTATCGTAAAGGTAACAGCCAATAAGGAGTATGAGAGTAGATCCACCACGCTGATTGCTAAAGCACAGAATGGAGAGCAAGTTGGTCTACTTATCACACAGAAAGGAGTGGCAAAATACTTATTGCCCTTTGAACCTACTTCCAGAAGCCATTCCGATGTAGAGCTTATTAATTATGAGCAAGAGCGTGGCTCCATACTACAGGGCTACCAGCAAGGCAAGTATGATAACTTCCAAAAAGAAGAGGTGCCTACTGTGATGCAATTCATCACCAATAGCGACTACATGCCAATGTTTGCCTATATGCGCAATCTAGGGGAGCTCAAATATACGGTAGCTCAGTCAATTCTATATATTAATGATGATGCTGCTCAGGTGGAGCTAAAGGAGTACCAAGCATTCCTAGAAGACAATGGCTATGTTCAGGATAAGGAAGCAAGCAAAGACCTTGTATTGGTATATCGTAATACACAGAAAGCAATCAATGCTCAGATAGAGATCAAGCAAGGCGGGGCAGTGGTCGCCTTCTTCCCTTACTACCCCCAGACGAAGAAATACCCTACCTTCCCAACCCTACCAGTAGGTAAAGACAATTGGTTAGATCGCCTATCCAATACTCAATACAAGGCAGCAGACATCATCCGCCTTGAGGGTGAAGCAGGCTCTAAGACTTCATTTATCAATCAAGACCAAAGCACTCAGCTATACAAGGCAGCAGGTTTCGAGTGTGCGAAGAGTGATGCTCAATACGATGCTATTAATCATACCTACTGGTTCTTTACCAGCACCCCAAAGAACTCTACGGCTGATTATGTCCAGACCGTTGCAGATCAAGCCATGTATTTCTCCAACCTAAGCTGGGGTATACGCGAGGAGGGGCGTCGTTATATTATCACTGACGAGCTAGAGAACTTGATACTCGATGCAGGTTATCAATTTGATGGGGTAGACAAAGATTCCCAGGCCTATTACTATTGGAAGTCTGTAAGCGATACTCAAGAGCGTGTAATCTATGTCAGGAGAGTGCAATTCACTGATGTGAATGATAACAAGCCTTCACTGATGATTGGTTATTATACTCTATTCATACAGCCACAAGGCACCACAGCACTATCGCGTGAGGAGCAGAGAGCATTCCAAGCCGTAAAGAAGGGCGACTTCAAGGCTCTTGACTACCTACATACTAGCCCACGCATACGTGTGCACGAATCACTCCATAGCCGGAGTGCCAAGAAGTCATTCTAATAGGAGCTTAATCAACTATGAGACATTATATAAGACAATTAATAGGACTCCTAATAGTAGGAGTAGCTCTAGCTTCCTGCCAAAAAGATAAGCCCACAGAGGCCGACTTCGGAAGTATTGAGCTCTCTCAGTCCGAGCTTTCTTTTGACCGATCTGCAGGTGTGCAAGAGGTCAATGTCAAAGTTTGCAATCGTTGTGGCGATGCTATAGATTGGATTTACAGCATCACTCCACAAGTAGAGTGGCTTACAGTCACTCCGTCTGATAACAAACTAGCTATAGCGACTACCGAAAATCATAGCAGTAAAGAGCGGCATGCCACAGTATCTGTCATTTCAGATAATAATTTGGTACGCCATATCACAGTATCCCAAAAGGGGGCAGATCTACAGCTAGACCTCTCCCAGCTTTCTGGTGACAAACTCCAACTACCTAGTATGGGTGGCGAAAAGTACCTTCAGGTAATCGGTGGAGAGATAAGTTGGGATCAGATCACTGCCTCTGAAGAGTGGCTCGCAATCACTCCATTGCAAGATAGCCAGTCCATAAAGCTGGCAGCGCCTCGCAATCACAGCACCGAGCCACGGCAAGCAATCGTCACAATAAAGAAAGCCGACGCTTCCGAGCTCACCATTACTGTGGAGCAGGCTGGTCAATTGGAGTACTTTGTTCCCTACCAAGAATCACACAAGTATATGGTCTACAAAGACCTTGTCGCTTATGAGGAAGCTAGGGGTTTTAAAGTCGTTCAGATCCAGTTTGGCGATAGTGACTTCGGCTCACCAGATGCCCTACTTTTCGAGACCTCTAGCCAAAAGCTTCCTGAGATCAACTATTTCCATAGTCTTGATTCGCACTTCGTCTATGACCAGGTGATGATTCTTCTCTCCGACCCAAAGGAGTTTCAAAAGGAGGGTGGCTATCTGCAGTATCTGAAAGATCTAGGCTACAAGGAGCGCTACAATAGTAAGCCCGAATCGCCCAAGCTGATCAGCCCTGATGGGTTCCTCGTGGCATCACTCTTTCATGAAACAAGGTATAATGAATATTATGTCCGTTTCAATCCACAGTATCTACCCGATAAACCTCTTCCTACATTCGATAAGCTACCAGTTTACACCGATGAAATTCAGAAGAGGATTTATGACCCAAGGGTGAAATTCAAAGATATTTCCGCATGGGAGAAATCGCTTGGTAGTAAGGTACTCATTGAAATGCCAATTGGTAATAACGACCCTCAGCACCCCGATGAGATGTGGGCAGCTATCTACCAAACCAATCAGGAGACCGATGCGAATAAGCAGGAGTTCCGCTTCTACGAGTTCCACCTATCTATATTAAGGGCAACGCCAGAAGAGCTACAGAGCGTACGCTTATTACGTCTTTGCTACAATGATTGTGAGCGTGTCATCTTTGAGACCTCGCCTGGACAGTTTAGAACCACGCCAGAGTTTGAAGCATTGGCCGAGAGTGAGGGCTTCATATTCTACGGTATGAATATGGATGGCGTCAACTTTGTCAATAAGGAGAAAGGCCTAAAGATGGTAGTCTTAATGTATATGAGCCCAGAGATATTTGGTGCTAAAAAGACCGCTACCATTAGGTACGAGAAGCTACCTCAAGAGAGTGGCACTTCGGCTGTAGCAACCAACAACCTGCAAGAGCCTCAAGAGACACTCACCAGTGTGCCAGCTCGTAGGTACAATACCAGAAACTTCTAAATAGTATTTACAGATGAAACAACATAATAAAACCATCTATTTCTACTTTGCTACACTGATGGCAGCCTTGCTTCCATTGGGTGGATGTCATCAAGACCTGCTGCAGAGAGGTGAAAAACCAATAGAGAAAGTAGAGCAAGAGGGCGATCGAGACCAGCTCACACCCTCCATCATATCGGGGCAAGTGGTAGTGAAGCTAAAGCCCTCCGACCTACAGCTACTCAAGGCAGCAGGCAATACTTCTCTCCGAAGTACCTCATCCGAAGTGCAGTCCAGCCTTCGCCAAATTGGAGCTGTAAGTATTGAGCCTCTCTTCGTTGACTATCCTGAGTATCGTGAGCGCCGTCACAAGGCAGGCCTTGACCGCTGGATGATTGTCAACTTAGATGGCCAAATCTCTTCAAGAGAGGCACAGCAGGTACTAGGTGCTACTGAGACTTTTGAGTACGTAGAGCTGAAGTATGCTGTCGCACAACCAGAGACAAAGGCAACGCCCATCTCTAGTGAGGCACTTGCATCTACTCGTGCCTTGGGGTCGGGCGACTTCAATGACCCCCTATTGCCCAACCAGTGGCATTACTATAATACTGGTGGTAGTCAGATGGCACGCTCTCTAGCAGGAGCCGATATCAACCTAAAAGAGGCTTGGCAAGTGGAGAGTGGCCGACCAGAGGTAGTAGTCTGTGTGGTGGACGCTGGTATTGACTATCAGCACGAAGACCTTGCCGGGCGAGTAGACCTTGATCGAAGCTTCTCCTTTGTTGTGGATAAGAAGACTCAGAAGCTTAAAGGCAAAGGTCAGATCGAAAGCAAAAGCTCTGACCATGGTACCCACGTAGCCGGCACCATTGCAGCCATCAATAATAATGGAATAGGTGTGGCTGGTGTCGCTGGCGGTAATGGTGAGGCGGGAACCGGGGTAATCCTTATTAATGCACAGATCTTTGGCTTCAAGGGTGAAAAGACAGTACCAGGCGTCAATGGAATTGTCTACGGAGCCGATCATGGAGCAGTCATTAGCCAAAACTCTTGGGGCTACATCGCCCCTGGTCCAGGTCAATTGCCCGAGTACGACAAAGAGGCAATGGACTACTTTATCAAGTATGCTGGCTGTGATAAAGATGGTAATCAACTCCCCGACTCCCCGATGAAGGGTGGTGTCATTATCTTCGCAGCAGGTAATGATGGGCTAGAGTACAATAACTACCCAGGTGCCTACGAAGGCTGTATCAGCGTGGCATCTATGGGTTGGGGCTTTAAGAAAGCCTACTACTCCAACTTCGGAGCCTTCGTAGATATTACCGCTCCCGGTGGCGACCAAGACTTCGGAATGACTGCGGGTGTGCTTAGCACCATCCCAGGGAATGATTATGGCTACATGCAGGGAACCTCCATGGCTTGCCCACACGTATCAGGTATTGCTGCACTTGTAGTCTCCAAGTTTGGGGGCAAGGGCTTTACCAATGAGATGCTCAAAAAGCGCCTACTCTCTGCATTGCGACCCTACGACATCTATAGCTTCAACCCAATACTCAAGGGCAAGCTAGGTGCAGGCTATATTGATGCAAGCATAGCACTCTTAGAGAATAAGGATAATGCACCCGAAGAGGTAAAGTCGGTAAGTGTCACTCCCGACTACATTACGGCCCAATTCACATGGGCTACTTCCAAAGATGCCGATGCCCATAATGGAGAAGCCTACTACTACAATCTCTACATTGACACTAAGGAGATTGCTTCTACCAAGGACCTAAAGCCTATCAAGGTATACCCCGATAGCCGTGGCGACAACCAGATGGTTAAGTATTTGCTCAAGGGCATCAACGATGGCACACTCTACCACTATGCGATTGAGGCGGTAGACTACTTCGGTAATCACTCGGCCAAACTAGCCAAAGGGCAATTCACTACTGAGGAGAATAAGGCTCCTATCGTGACCGATGGTCTACCAAAGGGTATGATAAAGCTAGCTACCAACCAAAGGGAGCATCTGACCCTTAAGGTCAATGACCCCGACCAACACAAGTGGAGCTACGCCCTCAAGGGTGATCTCTATGGAATCAAGCACCACCGCGATGGAGAGGTAATAGAGATAGAGATAGCACCAATCAAAGCAGCAGGTGACCACGAAATCACACTGGTACTGACAGATGAGTATGGTAAGAGCACCGAAGAGGTTATTAGCTACCACATCAGCCAGTATCAAGCCGTGACACCGCTCAAAAATCTCAGCGAGCAAACCGTTTCGATAGGGAATAAGGGCGAGGTAAAGCTACCAACTCTCTTCAAGTATCAAGAGGGGGCCACCCTTACCTTCACAGCACGCTCAGAGCGACCAGAGGTAATGGAGGCTACCGTCTCTGGTGAGACGCTCACCTATAATGCAAAAGCAAAGGGACGGGTGATCATCATAATCACTGCCACCGATGGTATCACTTCGTCACAGGTGCCTCTTCACTTCAAGGTGAAATAATCCAATTATCAGTTTTCAATTAGCGAGGGTCGGGACTTTTCCCGACCCTCTTTTTTTGCCCTTTCTCTACCCTTGCCTCCTTCCCTTCGTATGAGGGCAAAAGTTTAGTTGCAACTCAGTTTTCACTTTTATATAATGTTGAATATCAATTTGTTATTAATGGGCTTTTTAAGCCACCACTTTCTCCTATTTTATAGGGTCATTAACTTATGAATATACCCCTAATGCGTAACCCCTGCACCTGAATTCTCCATTGTCTTCAGCGACTTACATTTTATCTTTCGAGCAACAACCTCCAACAAAGGAATAGCGCATAAAAGGGAGGAGGTTGGGGAAAGGTTCGTCTTCATTGAACTTTTTTGATTACTTTTGTAGAAGAATTATGGGCTTTGCCCACCATTAAACTAGGTATACCCAATGAAATTAAGAAGAGTGATATTGCTGGCTGTGATAGCCTTTGGTAGTTGCCTCCTCTCGCAGGCGCAGATAGCGAGGAGTGGCGAGCGACCAACGGAGAGTGGTGGCTTGCGTATGGCGGAGCTACTACAGTTGCCCACCTATCGGGCACCACAATTTGACCAGGACTCCGCACGGCTAGAGATGGAGCAAAGTTCTGCTGACCTTCGGGCTTACCTCTTTGCGCATACGATAGAGGTGGGCTTGGATATTATCCAAGATGGAGAGCACACTCAGTGGAGTGATGGCACCGAGGTATGGCGGTATCGTGTTCGATCTCAAGGGGCCAAGAGTTTGGGCTTTTTCTTTGACCAGTGGGAGCTTCCTAGGGGGGCTTATCTATATATTTATAGTACTTTGGATCCTACACGGTGCCTTGGTGGCTTTGGGTGGGAAAATAATAACGAGCGTGCCTCTCTCCCAATTCAGCCTATTTTGGCTGATGATGTGGTGATAGAGCTACAAGCACCTAAGGGTAGCCGACCACGTCTGCACTTGCAGGAGCTGTACCATGGTGTTCGCTCCATTGAGGGACTGCTGAGGTATAGTAATCCTCAGGTTGGTTCTCCCAGAAATTTGGCTTGTACACCTGAAGTGGCGTGCTACCCTGAATATCAGGATGTAGCAAGGAGTGTAGTGGTGGTAGTTACTGGGTCAGGGTATTTAGGAACAGGTATTCTGGTCAATAATACGAGTAGTGATGGTCGTCCGCTAATTCTTACTGCTTCACATGTGATGGAGGCCAACTTTAGTAATGGTTTACTCTCTCCTAAGAGGCTGGAGGAGGAAGCGGAAAAATCGGTTTTCTTCTTTAATTATCAGACTCCTATGTGCGATTCTGGTATCCAACCAAGTGCCACTCAGAGCATTGCGGGTGCCAAGATGTTGGGGTGTCATCCCTTTACCGATGTGGCATTGCTGGAGTTGAATGTTGTTGCTCCTCCAGCAGATTACCAAGCATACTATGCTGGATGGAATGCAGAGCCTAAGATGGACGTAGCACATGCCAATATCCATCATCCGTATGGCTATACCAAGCGGATTAATCTCGCTCTATCTCCACTTAACTACTCTACCTATTCGGGTTCAGGACTACCTTTTGGCGAGAACCAGCACATCAAGGTGCCTTTTTGGGATCTTGGAACCACCGCCTCAGGCTCTTCGGGGTCGCCACTCTTGGACCCCGAGCATAGGATTACTGGAGTGTTATCGGGTGGAGAATCATATTGCGGTAATCGCAGCCACGACTTCTTTGCCTCCCTACAGAGAATATGGGAGTCGGAAGATGCGGAGGCGAGGAAGATTGTAGCCGCGCTTGACCCTACTGGTGCTAGAGCTACCACTTGTGCCGGTAAGGGAGCTAGCCAAGGGGGGGAGCAAGCTCCAGTGCGGCTCACCAATATGCGCATTGCGCCAAGTAATACCCGTGTGATAGAGCTACTTCCTCAGTTGGATAGGGCTAAGCTCTTGGGTAGCGACCAAGGGGTACAGGAGATTGGGGAGAGCTACCGAATGGCTGCTGGTAGCAAGGTGTATGGCGTTTATGTGATGCTATCAGGAGAGGCACAGTCGGGAGATGAGCTGGTGGTCAATATTTATGGTAATGACGGAGCCACTCATCTTGGTAGCCAGGCGGTCTCTCTGGAGTCTTTGGTGACAGACCCAAAGAATAAGGGGAAACAAGTACCAGGAGCCTTTAAGGAGATCTACCTCAGTCTCCCATCTCCTGTGGAGGTTACCACAGATCAGGTGCTTTGCTTCGCGATCCCTACCGCCACCATCCCTCAGGGTATTTCGGTGGTGCACCAGCAGCATTCCGACCTTGCTGCTAATAGCGCCATGTGGCGAGTGGCGAATGAGTGGCAGCCCTATACGAAGTACCAGCAGAATGGAGGGCTTACTCTATGGGTGGATCCTGTCGTGAGTAATGCGACACTCAAGTCACCTACACTAGCAGAGCCACGCCTAAAGATTACACCACTCAATGGTGAGCAGATGCTACTGAAGATTAATGACCCTTCAGGGTCTGCCACCTATTCTCTCCAGGCTTATAGCTTGTTGGGAGAGCCAATCTACAGTGACCAGTGTGAGGGTAGTGACTTCTTTGTATTCCCTCGTAATATGTTTGAGGGCTTGGGAGTGGTGATTCTCCGAGTGTCGGGTGATGGCTGGCAAGAGTCGGTGAAAGCTCTTTTCCCTAAGAATTAAGTGTACATATAAATTATAGATATAGCAGCGATGAAGCGAAACAATTTTCTACTCCTATTACTCTCACTCAGTGTGGGACTACTTTCGATGGTAGGGTGCAGTAAGAGTGATGAGCAATTTAGAGTACAAGGAACTATTTCGGAGTCGGAGGGACAAACCCTTTACTTGGAGTATCAGGGGCTGACTGGAGCGGAGTTGATTGATTCTACCGTGCTACAGCGTAAGGGTAGTTATCGATTTGATGTGCCACTGCCCGAGTATCCTGATTTCTATCGGCTAAGGCTTGGTAAGCAGGTGATTCCGATGGCAATCGATACCATCCCTTCTACCACTACTATCAATGGTGACTCAAGGAATTTCGCTACTAGCTACTCTGTGGAAGGGAACCAGGCTACGTCGCAAATCCGAGAGGTATGGTTGGCTCTTTTGGATGCCAATGTGTCTCTCTCTAAGCTTGAAGGATCATCTCTAAGTAGCCCAGAGCTATATGTGGCACAGCGGGATAGTATATTCGATAGCTACAAGGAGGTGGCTCGAAAGTATATCTATAGCAATCCTCGGTCGCCCGTCGCTTACTTTGCTCTATTTCAGCAGGTAGATGGCAACTTGGTATTCAATCCGTATGACAAAACCGACTCCAAAGCCTTTGCAGCTATCGCTAATATCTACAATACTTTTCAGCCCGAAAATCCACGTACTAAGCATCTGTACGACCTTGCACTACGCTCGATTGCGGTGGTCAGGCAGCAAGAGAGAGGTGAGGAGGTACAAGGGAGTAGTACTGAACTATTGAAAGCTGCAGGAGTGGAGGAGACCTCGTATATCGACTTTACCCTACCTGATAGAGAGGGTAGGGAAGTGACGCTTTCGAGTGTCGTGGCAGGTCGGAATGTGCTCCTTGCTTTTTCTACGATGCAGGCCAATTGGTCGGCAGAGTTCAATAGCGCACTTGCGGAGCTTTATAGCCAGTATGGCACCCGTGGTTTGGAAATCGTACAGGTGGGGTTGGACACCGACCCGCATATTTGGATTAGTGCCACGAAAGCGCTCCCATGGATCAACCTACAGGATCGTGACGGAAGCTACTCTAAGTTGGTGGGCTACTACAATCTTTACCGGCTACCTTCGCTCTTCTTGATTACTAAGGGGGGTGGAGAATTGCATCGTATTGAGAGCGTTGCACAGTTGGAGCAGCTCCTTAAGTAGTTGCAAGGTATTGGAAGGAGCCGAAAGCTTCGCTAAAATGTGTATATTTGCAGTCAAGCCTTGACAATAATAGTGTATGATTTTTGATATCAAGAAACAAGCAAGGAGGGTAGCTAGCTACTTTGGGTCGGAAAAGGAGGGGCGTGGACTGACTCTAGTGCGTGTCACTGATAAAAGTGAGCTCAAGGAATTTGTGCAGTTTAATCTAGACTTGTACAAGGACAATCCCAATCATGTCCCCGACCTTATCGGCGATGAGTTGAAATCGCTATCGCGAGAGAGTAACCCCGCTTTTGCCTTTTCTGAGGCCGACCTATTTATGGTGAAGCGTGGGGGTGAAGTGGTCGGTAGGATTGCCGGTATCATCAACCACCGAGCCAATAAAAAGTGGAAGCAAAACAGAGCTCGCTTTGGATGGGTGGACTTTATTGATGATGATGAAGTGGTAGACCTACTCTTTGATACCGTAGAGGCATGGGCTAGGGAGCGAGGTTGTGACGAGATACATGGGCCGATGGGATTTACCGACCTTGATAAGGAGGGAATGCTGATAGAGGGTTTTGACCAAATGGGTACGATGATTACGATCTACAATTACCCCTTCTATCCCAAGCAATTGGCTCGCCGTGGATATGAAAAGGATATTGACTGGCTGGAGTACAAAATATATATCCCCAAGATTGTACCGGAGAAGCATGCTAGGCTCTGCCAAATAGTGCAGGATAGGTATGGGGTGAGGCTCCTTAAGTTTAAGGAGCGTGATGGGCTGATGCGGTATGGGCGGGCTATCTTTGAGCTGATCAATGAGGCTTATGCCCCACTGTATAGCGTGTCGGAGCTGACCGATGACCAGATTGAGTACTACATCAAGCAGTATCTCCCTATGGTCAATCTAGACTTTGTCAATTTAGTGGTGACTAATGATGGTGAAGTCGTCGGCTTTGGTATTACTTTGCCAAGCATCGTTAAGGCTCTGAAGAAGGCCAATGGTAGGCTCTTCCCTACTGGCTTTATCCATATTCTTAAAGCACTTAAGTCGAAACAGCCTGAAGTAGTAGAGCTCCTTTTGATTGGGGTGAAGCCGGAGTATCAGAATAAGGGAATTACCGCCCTTATCTTTGAGGATCTGATCAAGGTGATGCATCGTTATCAAGTGAAGTATGCCGAGAGTAATCCTGAGCTGGAGACAAATCTCAGTGTGATGCTGCAGTGGAATTACTTCAAAAAGGTACACCATAAGCGGAGAAGAGCCTTTTATAAGAAATTAGTGTAGTAAAAAAGGAGAGAGAGGATATACATATATATGGAGTTGGAAAACCAGATAAATAACGCACAACAAGACCCTACAACGGAGGGGAATGCTAAAATCTATAAGGATGATACAGTGGTGACGCTGGACCCTATGGATCATATCAGGCTACGTCCGGGTATGTATATAGGGAAGTTGGGCGATGGCACCTCCAAGGACGATGGTATCTATGTACTATTGAAGGAGGTGATTGACAACTCTATTGACGAATACACCATGGGATTTGGTACGCAGATCAAGATATCGCTTGATGAGTCTGAGATGCGACATATCGTGGTTAGGGACTTCGGACGAGGAATTCCGCAAGGGTCGCTCGTGAAGGCGGTGGGCACTATGAATACGGGTGCCAAGTATGATAGTGAAGTATTTAAGAAGGCGGTGGGGCTCAATGGAGTGGGTCTTAAGGCGGTTAATGCCCTCAGTACCCGATTGCAAGTGACCTCCTATCGAGAGGGAAAGGGGAAGTATGTGGTCTTTGAGAAAGGGGTGCTAAAGGAGGAGAGTGACCTCTTTGATACCACGGAGCGTGACGGGACGGAGGTGGACTTCTTACCCGATGTGGCACTCTTCAAAAACTACCGCTATCAGGTGGAATATATTCAGGAGATGCTCCGGATGTATGCCTATCTGCAACCAGGGCTGAAGCTGACGCTCAATGGCAAGACCTTTGTCTCTAAGAATGGACTGATGGACCTTTTGGAGGAGAATATGACGAGTGAGCCACTCTATCCGATCATCCATTTCATCGGTAAGGATATTGAGGTGGCAATTACGCACTCTACCCAGTATGGTGAGGAGTACTACTCGTTTGTCAATGGTCAGAATACCATCCATGGAGGGACGCACTTATCGGCCTTTAAGGAGGCAATAGGACGTACGGTGCGCGACTTTTTTCAGAAGAACTTTGACTTTAATGACATCCGCTCTGGTATTACTGCTGCCATAAGTATCCGTATACAAGAGCCCTTGTTTGAGAGCCAGACTAAGATGAAGCTAGGCTCGAGAGAGATAGAGGAGGGGGGAATAACGATACAGAAGTTCGTGGGAGACTTCCTCAAAGCTAACCTCGACGACTATCTGCATATCCATAGTGAGACTGCCGAAGCGTTGCTCAAGAAGGTGCAGGAAAATGAGCGCGAGCGCAGAGCCCTTGCTGGTGTCTCTAAAGCAGCAAAGGAACGTGCCAAGAAGGCATCGATACACAATAAGAAGCTACGTGACTGCACACAGCACTACAATGATCCTAAGGCCTCTCTAGCCGATGATACTCAGATATTTATCACGGAGGGGCTTTCGGCAAGTGGAAGCATTACGCAGAGCCGAAATGCGGAGCACCAGGCAGTCTTTTCGCTCAGAGGAAAGCCGCTTAATTGCTATGGTCGTAAGAAGGAGGTGGTGTATGAGAATGAGGAGTTCAACCTACTTCAAGCAGCGCTCAATATTGAGGATGGACTGGACAACCTACGATATAATAAGGTGATCGTAGCCACCGATGCCGATGTGGATGGAATGCATATCCGTCTGCTGATCATTACCTTTTTCCTACGCTTTTTCCCTGATCTGATTCGCCAGAATCATGTCTTTATCCTGCAGACCCCTTTATTCAGAGTGCGGGATAAGAAGGATAGCACCACCATCTACTGTTACGATGAGCGGGAGCGAGATGAGGCGATCAAAAAGCTGGGAAAGGAGAGCAGTGTGACCCGCTTTAAGGGACTTGGAGAGATACGTCCAGAGGAGTTTAAGGAGTTTATTGGGGAGCAAATTCGCTTGGATCCTGTGATGATGAAGAAGGAGGATAATGTGCAGGAGTTGCTTGAGTTTTATATGGGCAATAATACCCCCGAACGCCAGGACTTTATTGTGCAAAATCTAGACCCAGAGAGTGTGTAAAGATGAAGCGAGTGGGTGTATATGCGGGGAGCTTTGACCCTTTTACAATAGGGCATGCCGATATCGTGTCGCGTGCACTGCAGTTGCTAGATGAGCTATATATAGTATTGGGGCAGAATATAGCGAAGCAACCATTTCAGTCGGTGGAGGAGCGTATGAAGTTTATTGAGGAGCTTTATCGGGATGATTCACGGATCAAGGTGGTGGCATACGACGGTATTGTGGCTAATTATGCCAAGGAACAAGGAGCCGTATTGGTTCGTGGGCTGAGGGGAATTGGCGACCTTGATAACGAACAGACCCTAGCCGAGGTCAATCGCTCCTACTTTGGCGTGGAGACAATTTGTCTATTCGCAGCTCCCGATCACCGCATTATTAGTAGCTCTTTGATACGTGAGCTAGCAGCTTTTGGTGAAGATTATTCAGAGTATATCCCTTTGAGAGACTAAAGATATGGCTATTAATTATTATGGAGAGGGTGTGACTATCCCAGCTTTTAGGAGAAGAGAGGTCAATGCATGGATTAAGGATGTAGCAGAGGAGTATGGCTACGAGGTGGGCGATATAACCTATCAATTCTGTGACAATGAGCGGATATTGGAGATTAATCAGAAGTATCTAAATCACGATTATTATACCGATATCATCACCTTTGACCAGACGCGAGATGGGCTGCTTTTTGCAGATATCGTGATTAGCGTGGAGATGGTGACTAGCAATGCAGAGGAGTATGGCGAACCTTTCAGACGGGAATTTCTAAGGGTGCTGATCCATGGCGTGCTCCATCTCTGTGGGGTGGACGATCAGACCGAGGAGCAGGCAAAAGAGATGCGGCAGGCGGAGGAGAACGCTCTCGCGATGCTACCTGCCGACCTCTCTGAGGTATGGAGGAAGTAGTCTACAAGCCAAAAGATGGACAATTGGCCACAATTTAATCAACGTTACCAACCCAATATAATAGCTGAAATACCAGCTTATAGAGATTATCTCATAGGGGTACTATTGCTATTACTGGTAACTGGGGCGTTGCTTTGGGCTTTTTATCAGCGTAACAAACGACAGCGAGGGGCAGGAGGAGGTGTGGCCCTCTATTCTTATCTTACACTGCAGACGATACTCCTCGTGGGCTTTCTCTATGCGGAGTTGGTATGGAGCAGCTCGGGAAGTGCCCCCTATTGGTTGGTGGCCGGCAGTGGTTTCCTTTACGGATTGAGCTACCTCTTGATTAATTTACTGGTATACGGGGTATTGTGGTATGCTTTTGGCGTGCCAGAAAAGGTGAGCCAGTGGTTTCTAGCCTTCTTTCGAGTTTGGGGGCTAGTTGGGGTGACGCTCTATCTACCTCTACTGGTGAGTATCACCGGGGGTGGAGGCAGTACTTGGGTAATTTCGATGCTATTGGGAGGTACCTATTTCTTCTTTAGGATGCTACTTATTCACTATAGTATCGCCATATTCCCGAAGCTACTTAATTTCCCTCTGCATTTAATTTTGTATCTTTGCACTTGCGAAATAGCTCCGTTGCTATTTTTGTTGGTATAAATCGATAAGGAAAGAGTAATGCCTCAAAAAATTAAGACCATTTTGGTGTCGCAACCAAAGCCAACCAATACTAAATCACCCTACTTCCAGCTGATGGAGGAGACGGGTGTAGAAATAGATTTTAAGCCGTTATTTAGTATCACTCCTGTGAGTGCTAGAGAGTTTAGAGATCAGAAGATTGAGATCTTGGAGCATACGGGTGTGGTACTCAATTCTAAGACTGTAGCCGATCACTTTTTTAAGCTAGTAAAGGAGCTGAGGATAGAGTTGCCAGAGGATTATAAGTACTTCTGTAATTCAGAGTTCGTGGCTACATATCTGCAAAAGCATATTACTGTAAGGAAGCGTAAAGTCTTTTTCCCAGAGAAGAATGGCAATGTAGGAGACCTCCTTTCGCTACTTCTGAAGTACGATAAGGAGCACTTCTTTGTCCCAGGGATTGACGGTGTGAAGGAGCGTTACTCCGAGGAGTTGGCAGCAAATAATATTGTCCACACTCTCGGAGTGGTTAGCAAACTTGAGTTCACCCCCGTGACGAAAGAGGAGATAGAGGGCTATGATATGCTGATATTTTTCAGCCCCAATGGTGTTCAGTCGCTATTCCATAGCATCCCCGAGTATGAGCAGGGCGATCAATTGATCGGCTGTTTGGGTGAAGGTACTCTCAAGTCGCTCAAGGAGGCGAAACTAAGAGTGGATATGCCTGTCCCTAATAAAGACTTTACCAGTATCAATGCGGCACTCGACCACCTTGTGAAGAGTACAAAAAAGAAACATGCCTGAGAGTCAGACACTCAAAAAGGAAGAGAGAATCTACCTCCGAAGCGAGCTCAATGAGCTATTCGCCTCGAGAGGTAGCTTTGTTTGTTACCCTTTTAGAGTGGTCTACTTGGAAGTCCCCCGACAAGAGCTTCCGCTCAAGATGATGGTCTCCGTCCCCAAAAGGCGGCTGAAGCATGCCGTTGACCGCAACCGTATAAAGCGGCTCACTCGTGAAGCTTATAGGCTCACTAAAAAAGAGCTAGTGAAGCAGATTGATCCTGAAGTGACGCTCCTGATTGGCTTCATTTACCTAAAGGACCGGCTGAGTAGGTACTCCACAGTCCAGCAGGCAGTGGAGGAGGCCTTCAAGAAGCTACAACCACCTACTAAAGAACCAGTAGAAGATGATTAAGAGGTGTGTCAAGTGGGTGTCGGAGCTATTGGTACAGCTCCTACTTTTGCCTATTTACTTTTACAAGCGGGCCATCTCACCGATGCTTCCCCCTTCTTGTAGATTCACGCCTAGTTGTAGCACCTACGCTGTTGAGGCACTAAAAAAGCACGGCCCAATCAAAGGGCTCCTCCTCGCTATATGGCGCATATTACGGTGCAATCCATGGGGCGGAAGCGGTTATGACCCTGTCCCTTAAGTGTATGATTCCTTACCTTGACTTCCATACCCACGCCGATGGCTGTAAGAAATACCTTGCGGATAAAGATGTGATAGTCATTCAATCATTGCATCTGGGCGAAAAGGTTGAGCCTAGAGCCAACTTTGCTACTTGGGGGGTGCACCCTATGCTAGAGGGGACAAAGGAGTTCGTTGACCAGCTGAGGCAAGATAGGGCGCAGCTGATTTCGGAGTGGTACCGCACCTTGTCATTGACCCCTAAACTCATTGGGGTGGGGGAGTGCGGTTGGGATAATCGCTCCCCTCTTTCACTCGAGGAGCAAGAGTTACTTGTAGACTTTCATATTACTTTGGCCGACCAGCTCGGCTATCCACTTATTTTTCATATCGTGGGTGGATGGCACCACTTGCTAGCCAAAAAGAAGTCTCACTCCAAGTCCGAAGTGCCATGGATCGTTCATGGATTTAGAGGAAGCGCTGCTCTTGCAAAGCAACTTACTAGTGCAGGTATTTTTCTTAGCCTACACCCCTATTGCTCAAGTGGAGTGTGCGATAAGTATTTCTTGGAGACCGATGATACACCAATGGCAATAGAATCACACTACAGAGCCAGAGACTTGCTACATGAAGAGCAACGACAGGGGGTTATTAACCTTTTTTGTGGCTTGTTTCCTGTAGAATCTCAATTAATTACGGTACATTTGTAGTGTGAGAGATGAATGAACTAATGTGTAATCATTAAATAAGGCAAGATTATGAGAAATAACGATGGTCTGAAGCTTTTGATAGGCGTAGCTATTGGTACCGCTATTGGTGCTGCTGTTGCCTACTTTTCCGACAATAAGAAGCGCAATGACTTTATCGATGATATGTCGGATTATGGTGATAAGGTGAAGAGCAATATCAAGGATGCCTATTACGATGGCAAGATCCGTGCTCGTAGAGCCAAGAGAGACCTTTCCAGATACATGGCCGATATTAAGGATGATGCTGGTCATCTATACGATGATGTAGTCTCTTCGGCTAAAAACATGGGAAAGAAGGTAAAGGAGGAAGCTGAGGAGTTGGCTGACCTTACAGAAGAGGAGCTCTCCGACCTAAAGGACGCTGCAAGAGAGGAAGCAGAGAAGCTTTCTAAGAAGTAACCACTCCAAGTAATTCGGTGATATTGACTCACCACACCACTTTACCAGTGGTACATGGAGAGAAAGATAGGATGGGTGGGTGACTCTATGGCCTCACGAGCTGATCGTGAGAGCATTGAGTCGCTCACCCATTACTTTTAATATTTGATTATAATTAATGATATGCCAATGACAAGCATCAAAGAGACTTTTAGTGAGGTGATTGCCGAGCTAAAGGATTATATTGAGGCAAAAAAAAGCCTGATAGAGCTCAAAGCAACAGAAAAGGGAGCCCCCATTGTTGCCAAGTCTATATATGGCTCTATTCTGGTGGTGCTGAGCTTAATTGTGGCGACTTTCACGTTGGTGGCTGCGATATTTGCCCTATCACTCGTCTTTGTGACCAATGGCACAGAGGCTTTTGCCACCCTTTCAGCGCTAACCTTTTCGGCGGTCTGCCTATTGGTATTCTTCCTACTTATTTTGGCAATACTACTAGCATTGCGCAAGCGTGTGACGAGGAAGATGGAGAACCAATTGGTCAATAATTATCTCGATAAGCAAGAGGCCAAAGAACACAATCAGGAGAGAGAAACATTGATAGCAAGTGAGCAAACAGCCCTCGCTGCAACTGAAATAAAGGAGGAGGTACAATGAGCAACTTAACAACAACAACTCAAGCAAGGTTGAAAGCACGAGAGGATAGATTGGAAGCTCGTGCCAATATGCGACTAGATAGGGTCAAGGAAAAGATCAATTATCTCAAGAGTAATAGCGGTAAGATGGTCATTGACGATGCTATTGATAACCTACGAAAAACCTCACCCGGTGTAGGCAAGATAGCTAGCTTTATCAATGGCTTTATTAGTAAAAATAGAGAGAAGAAGGTGGCGAAGGAGCTCGCTCAAGAGCGGCTAGATAGCAATCCCACCAGTAGCTTTAGCACCCGAGATGACCAAAGCCAAAATGGCCTTCTCACAGGGATTAAGAGCTACCTCCTACCTACACTCTACTCCCTCGGTGGTATGCGATTGCTATCATATAGTCTCAAAGGGACTGGCAAGATACTCCGAAGCGGTGTAGGGAGATTATTTGGTCGACGTCGTAAACGAAAGTAAGCGAGAAAAGAGTTTGATTTTGGCTATACGATAGACCATTTCATTTAAGAGAGTGGTGAATATGCCCAGTACTTCAAATATTTTGAGTAAATTTGCCCTTGAAAGATGATGGGTGATGAATAAACTTATCCCTGACGAATAAATAATAATTAATACATAAATAAGAATACTGATATGATTAAGATTGGTATCAACGGTTTTGGCCGTATTGGACGCTTTGTGTTCCGTGCTTCAACAAAGAGAAATGACCTAGTAGTGGTAGGGATTAATGACCTCCTATCTGTTGACTATCTAGCGTATATGCTAAAATACGATACAATGCATGGTCAGTTTGATGGCGAGATCTCTTATGACCTTGATAAGAGCACTTTGACTGTCAATGGCAATACCATTCGTTGCACTCAAGAGCGTGATCCTAGAGACCTTAAGTGGAATGAGATTGGTGCTGAGTATATTGTAGAGTCTACTGGTCTATTCCTTACTGCCGAGAAGGCTCAAGCTCACCTCGAGGCTGGTGCTAAGTATGTTGTGATGTCAGCTCCTTCTAAGGATGCTACCCCAATGTACGTAGTTGGTGTAAACGAAGATAAGTACGAAAAGGGCACTAAGATTGTGAGCAACGCAAGCTGTACTACCAACTGTCTTGCCCCTCTAGCAAAGGTTATCCACGATCATTTCGGTATTAAGGATGGTCTTATGACCACTGTACACTCAGCTACTGCTACTCAGAAGACGGTTGATGGTCCATCAATGAAGGACTGGAGAGGTGGTCGTGCAGCAGGTGGCAATATCATCCCTTCTACCACAGGTGCAGCTAAGGCTGTGGGTAAAGTAATCCCTGACCTCAATGGTAAGCTCACTGGTATGTCTTTCCGCGTACCTACACTCGATGTTTCTGTAGTAGACCTTACTGTTAATCTAGAGAAGCCAGCTTCTTACGAGGAGATCTGCGCAGTGATCAAGAAGGCATCTGAAAATGAGCTTAAGGGTGTTCTTGGTTACACTGAGGATGCAGTTGTTTCAAGCGACTTCCTTGGTGATACCCATTCATCTATCTTCGATAAGGAAGCTGGTATCGCTCTTACCGATAGCTTCGTGAAGCTAGTATCTTGGTACGATAATGAGATCGGCTACTCAAATCGTGTACTCGACCTTATTGCTACTATGCACAAGGTAAATGGCTGATAATTAGAGATCACTCTAATTGTGAAATAATAAGTCACCCTAAGGAGATATTCTCCCTAGGGTGACTTTTTTTAGTCCCCATACCAAGCAAAAGCATTCATTCCCATCCCTTAACGGCCGTTATCCTAAAAAGAGCACAAGGCTGAAAACTTCTATTGGCTACAAATGCATATTTCCGCGAACTTCGTAAAGTCCTTAATCCCTTGCCATTTAATTATAAAGTTTGAAGCATTTCCTTACATTGCACTCGTGTAAGTCTCATGATAATGTCTATTGATTTTGTTTTAATTCACAACTTTACAGAGATATCATTATTCGGGCTTGCACACATTTGGGATACTACTAAAAACTCTAAGGTAGTAGGGGAAAAGTGGAGATGCAACTAAGCAATCGGCGAGTTGCAAGAAAGCTTTTGCTTAGTTGCATCTCGCCGATTGCTTAGTTGCATCTCAATAAGCGCTTTTATATGGCGTTGAATTACAGATGGTTATGAAGGGGTGTCTGTGACCTTCTTTTTAGCCGGATTTTTACTTTGTAATCTCTGCCTGGGAGAGTTGCTATTGGTGGGGCTGTATGGTGGATGCCCGACGTATCAGATGGTGGAGCTGGCTGATTAGCTTCTCTCTTATCTTTTCATCTTGGATGATTGATAAGGCTGTTAGTCCCTTGTCAATCAGCAGCAAAACCAACTCTCTATTTTGCAGTTGTTTATCCCTTATCCTTTCAATTAATTCGCTAGGTTTCTCTTGAATCGTCCAGAGACCATCCTCATTCCTCTGATAGTCGGCAATTAATTCCATTCCGAAGAGAGCATATAGGCGTATTCTGTCAATGTCTTTATTCCCGTAGGCGTCGTCCAACGTCTTAAGTATACCGTTACAAGCTTGGTTGTGGCTTTCAAAGTCGGCTAGTCTGCCACTATCCATAAGTTGTACCTCACTGGCATATCTTGAAAAAAGATTGACAGCAGTGAGTTCTGGTGGTGCAGAGATACACATTAGTTCTACCTCAAAGCCAGCCCTTTTGAACTTTCGAGCGGTGTCAGCTACTACTTCGCTTCGCCTCATAGTCCCTTCTACCGATACATTTAGCCGATTTCTTATGGCTTCGTCTATCAATCCCTCTGTAAATACATTGGAGAATATCTGCGTTTCAGATGAGTACTTAAGGGGCTCCTTTATCAGTTCTTTGTGTAGTGGGTGGTGCTCTCTATACTTGTCGCCATTTATGGTGAGTATACTTGGAAGCTCATTTTGGGCTATCTTTGCGAGTGCACTCTTTCCAGCAGATGGTTGTCCTCCCAATATAATAGCTCTTGGGTGTCCGCTAGGCTCTTTATCACTAATATAAAACCCCTTAAGCTGAGTCAATAGTGCTTCTACATCACTTCTCTTCATAATATGCTTTTAGGATGGGTGAATAAAGCTTTACTACTTTGTCTTGAATGTTTTTTGAGACTTCATCGTCTCCCAAGACCGCCATTTCCTCATACTCTAGGGTGGCCTGTTGCTCTATAAGGTTGGCTCGCTCTTCGGGGTCTTCAACCGTTAGAAGCTTATTCAGCGTCAAAGTCCTTAGCTTGGCGATGGCATTTGCCATCACCTCTTTGTCGGTAAAGGTTCGAGCAATTTCTAGTTGTCTTTCGGTCATAATGGTATGGTATTTATCTTTATCTATTCGATGAAATGGTGGAGCGACGGACGAGGAGGTACCAGATGCCAGCAACGATGCCCTTGAGAATAGAGGAGGCACCAATGATCCACCAAAGGGTGGTGATATCCTTGGTGAGGGGTAATAAGAGGAGGGCGGCGGGAATCCGGAGCAGGTTGCCAATGATACTGATGAGGGAGGGGGGGAGTGTCTGGCGGATACCATAGAAGAAACCTTGGCTGGTGATCTCTATCATGCTAAATACTTGTGGTACCGCTTGAATGGATAGGTAGATGCCACCTGCGATGTAGGCGGCTTCCTCAGGGACAATGAGTGCGAAGAGCCCTTCGCCCCAAAAGTAGTAGATGCAGAAGCCCAGTACGCCCACAATCAGTGATAAGATCAGTGTGTACCGTACCCCTTTGTAGATACGGTCTATCTGATTAGCCCCATAGTTTTGACCAGTAAAGGCACTAAGGGCGGTAGAGAATCCTTGGGCGGTATTCCAGCAGAGCCCCTCTAGCTGCCCTCCAGTAGTGAGTGCCATCACTCCGAGATGCCCGCCATAGAGCGAGGCAAGGTGTCCTAGTGTGAGGTTGATAAAAGCAAATAGGCTATTCATCACTGCCACAGGGGTGCCGATACGCAGTACGCTGTAGGTAATCCCTTTAGTTAGTTTGATGAATATCTTGATTCCACCCAGCAATTGGTCTCTGTAGCACATCTGTAAGAGGAAAAGAGCTAGCACGATCCCTTGGGAGAGGATGGTGGCGAGTGCTGCCCCCTTGACCCCCAAGCCCGCTACAAATATAAGGAGTGGGTCGAGGAGCATATTGAGAAATAGTCCTATACTACTTATAATGAAAGGAATCTTGGAGTGACCCGTAGCATTGTAGATGCCGGTGTAGGCGACCGTGGGAAAGATGAGGGGTAACCCTAGCGCCACTATGGAGAGATAGTCGGTCCCCATCTTGTGGATAGAGGTCTCGAGCCGATAGATGCCTATCAACCCTTCATTAAATAGGAGGTAGATAGCCATCACCACCACGCCCATAATGATAGCAATAGTAGAGGTGTGGCTGGCGTACTGGCGAGCTTCATCCTGCTCTCCTCGGCCTAGAGCATTGGAGACCCCCACCTCGGCAGCTACCTTATTCAGCATAGAGAGTGAGCTGGCAATCCACGTAAAGACCGAGGCTGCTCCCGTTGCTGCCACTGCTTCGGAGGAGAGACGCCCTACCCACGCCATATCGGTAAAGCTGTAGAGCATCTGTATGAAGGAGGTCCCTAGTATCGGGAGGGCAAGGTGTACAAGATGAGGCCCGATCGGTCCTCTCGTGAGGTCTTTTGCTTGGCGGTAGGTAGCCATTTTATCGGTAGAGGATTACTTTTTCTTTTCTGTGGAGAGCATACCACACGCTGCCGATATATCTTCGCCACGTGAGCGTCGGGTGGTGGTGCGTAGTCCGTGCTTATTGAGGTACTCCTCAAACCAAAGCACCTGCTCCGAGGTGGGGGTATGGTAGGGAATGCCTGGGATAGCGTGGTACCTAATAAGGTTGACCCTACAATCGAGTGGCTTGAGGAGGGCTATCAGACGGTCGGCGTGTGCCTTGGTATCATTGAGACCCTCAAATAGAATGTACTCGAAGGAGAGCCGCCTCTGACCCGAAAAGTCGTATTGGCTTAGCTGCTGCACCACCTCCTCTATATGGAAAGCTCGCTCCACAGGCATCAATTGTAGTCGCTCCTCGGGTATCGCATTGTGTATACTGATAGCGATGTGTACGCTCTGCTCCCGTAGAAGTCTATTGAGCCCTTCCTTTACGCCTATCGTGCTGACCGTGATCCGCTTGGGGCTCCACGCCAGACCGTAGTCGGCGGTGAGTATCTCTATCACCTTTGCTACCTCCTCATAGTTGTCCAAAGGCTCGCCCATCCCCATAAAGACCAAGTTGGTGAGCTTATCGGAGTGGGGGATACTGAGCACCTGATTGATAATATCGGCACTTGAGAGATTGGCCAACCAGCCCATTTTACCCGTGGCACAAAATGAGCACGCCATCTTGCACCCTACCTGACTGCTGATGCAGAGGGTGGCTCGACTAGCTTCGGGAATGTAAACGGTCTCAAATTGGTAGGCGGGATTGGCAAGTAGAGGGAAAAGGTACTTCTCTGTGCCATCCGTGGAGATCTGTCGGTGCGTGAATGGAGTGCGACCGACCTGATAATTCTCCGCCAATTTAGCTCGAAACGACTTGGAGAGGTTGGTCATCTCCTCAATGGAGGTTGCGTGCTTTTGGTAGAGCCATTCTGCTATCTGCTTGCCTCTAAAGCGAGGTTCACCCAAAGAGGTAACTAGCTCTTGGAGCTCCGAAAGTGTTTTGCCAATGAGTGGGGTCATAGCCATGGTGTTATTTCTTTACTTCTACAATCTCTGGGGTCTTTTCCCAATTCCATAGATATCCCTTTGCTTGGAAGCCCATCTTCTCTAGTAGGGTTAGATAGCCTTTGATTTGAGTTCGGTACTGCGGTATATCGGTATTCTCGCCAAACTTATAGTCAATCACGATGGCATTGCTCCCCTCTATGATCAGCCTATCGGGTCGCCTATGCTGGTCGTACTCACCGATGTAGATAGATTGCTCGGTGAGAATGCTCCTTCCCTCCTTGGGGGTAAACCAGTCTCGTAGCTGTGGGTCTTCCGCCAGAGCTGTATTAAATTGGTTGATCAGGGTCTGCTTCTCCTCCTCTGTCTTAGGTAGGCGGGCAACGGCGTGCTCAAAGTCGTCCCACGAGATCACTCTCGACATCACATCGTGCATCTTAATCCCGTGCTGAATAGCTTCACTATCAAAGGCAGCTTCGGACTCTATCCGCCTAAGAATCGATTGGCGTGGCTCTTTATTAAGGTGTAGCTCCACCTTTGTCGCTACTTCCTCCGGCGTGGCGCTCTCCTCTTTCTTCTTATCCCCCCTTTGCTCATTACCATAGGTCCAAACCTTTTCATTCTCACACTGTAGCATACTATCCTCGCTGGGGTCTAGCTTCTTGAGCAATCTTAGCCGCTCGTGTACGATACGGGTCACTTTCTTAGTGGTGGGCTTCTCTTTGGTAAAGAGGTAGAGCCGCTCTTTCGGGCGTGTAAATGCCACGTAGAGTAGGTTGAGATTATCGAGGTAGTTGGCCTCGTGTATTTCTCTATACTTCTTGCCAATGAGCGAATTGAGATGTGGCGCAGAGGGGGCTTCAGGAATAATGTAGAAGGGGAGTGGATGCTGCACAAAGCCCTCAGGAAGGTATCCCTCGGTGTCACAAAACTCCAAACTGCTATTAAAGCTAAGCTTAGAGATATCCCAATCAAGATAGGGCATAATCACCACGGGAAACTCCAGCCCCTTTGCTTTGTGAAGGGTGATCAGCTGTATCTTGTCGTTTTCGTCATTGCCCATGGTTACCATCTGCCGGACACCGATGCGCTTCCACCAATAGCTAAATTGGAGTAGCGTATTGGGCTCATTCTCTACAAACTCGTGGAGTAGGTCTAGGAACGAATTGATATAGAGCTCCTCCTCACTTGGTATCTCGAGATTTGCCAGGAGTTCATTGGTTATCTCAAAGAGGGTAGCTCCCGTTTGCACTATTTGGATCAATTGCTCTATTTTCTCCTCATCGGATATCCCAAAGGTATGGCATGCCACCTCAAAGAAGACCTTTTTCTGGCTGTTTTGAGGGTCGGCTACATGCTGGTATAGTGCTGTGATCAGCTTCACTGTGCTTGAGTGGCTCACCAGTAGGGCTTCATCCGAGAGAAAGGTAAAGCAGTGGCGATTGGCCTTGTCCTCTGTGGCGAAGTTATTCAGCATCTCTGCTATCTTCGTTGCTTCATTATTGGTGCGTACCACGAAGGCGATATCCCCTGGGTTGTAGCCATCTTTGTGAAGGTCTAGGAGTAGATTTTTTATCCGATTAGTGAGTACCTCCTCTACCGGCTCGCCCTCATCGCCTGCCTCTAGTTGCTCAAAGCGTACGTAGCCATGCCCATTCTTCTTGTTAGGCTCTTGGCAGACGTTGCTCTCGTATATCTTCTTGTAAACCTCATTACTCTCCCCGTCGAGATCAGTATGGGAGGGGAAGTCGTAGATGTTATCAAAGAATAGGTTGTTGAAGCGCACGATGTTTTCGTCACTTCTCCAATTGATTTTCAGTGGGTCATCATTTGTAAAGTATTGGAGTATGCGGTCACTCTCCACCTCACTATTAAGTAGAGAGCTATCGGTACCTCGCCACCTATAGATGCTTTGCTTTACGTCGCCTACGAGGAAGTTCTCCTTCATCTGGCTCAGGCTTTCAATGAGTAGCACCCTAAAGTTTTCCCACTGCGTGCGGTTGGTGTCTTGAAACTCATCGAGCATATAGTGGTCAATCCTTCCGCCCACCTTTTCATAGATAAGGGGGGTAGAAGCACCGTTGATCACCTTTTTAACCAGTTCGTTGATCTCCTCGATCAGCACCACCTTGTGCTCCTCTTGGTATTGTGCTATCTCCGTTTGTAGCTGCGAGAGAATAGGGAGCAGGCTCAGATGCTCCTTGAGCAGTTTAGCGAGCTGATAGTCTCCTGCATATTGACCAATCACATCATTAAGGTCGTATAGCTTCTGCTCTATATCGTCAAGACCATTCATTAGCTCCGGAAACTGCTTTGCCACCACTTTGAAGTTCTTACTAGAGAAGATCGCCAACTTTCCATCTTTTCCCACCTTTATTCTGCCGTCGTATACAGGCTTTTGTGGGTCCGTGATCTTCCTAAGGATCAGCTCGGATAGCTCCTTCCCTTGCAGAGCTTTTAGGAAACCATAGCTACTAAGTGCCAGTGCTTCATCGGCGTATTCTGCAAGAGTGTCTTGAAGGATGTTGAAAGGCTTCTCCATCTCTGTGAGAGCTTCCTCGGCCTTTGTCTTCAATTCCATTGCAGCTAGATCAATATCCTTAGGGTCGAGGGCTTGGATAGAGTATTTATCCGCCTGGGGGTTGTAGAGCATCTCCTTGGCAAGATTGATAATAGCCGCACGCACATCAGTGCTATCACCCTCCTCCACTCGAGAGAGAAGCACTGAGCCCAATCGAGTAAATACATTGCTCTCTTGATTCAAAAGGAGGCGATCCACCGACATCTCAATCGCCCCATCCCTATCGAGTGCCACCTCGGCATTGGCGCTACTATTCTCCAGCTCAATCACGAAGGTGCGGACAATCTCCTGAAAGAAAGAGTCGATCGTCTGTACCCTCAGAGATTCATAGTCGAGCAGGATCTCCTCCAGCACCTCCCTTGCTTTGCTTTTCTCTTTATCTATTTGTTGTGGCGTTTTCTTTGGCGCCCCCTTCTCTTGCTTTCTTCCGTTGAGAGAAATCTCATATAGCTCCTTCACAATCCTCTCCCGCAGCTCCGTCGTTGCTTTATTAGTGAAGGTAGCAACAAGGATCCTCTTGTATCCCCCCTCCATACCATCCGAAAGTAGCAGATCCAGGTACCGATGCACTAGCGTGTAGGTCTTGCCACTACCCGCCGATGCTTTGAATATATTAAGCGGTCTTTGCTCCTTACCTGCCGACTTATTAACCGCAGCTTCCGTCATCTCCTTCTGCACTTTTCGTATCCCCACTGCTGAAGTAGAGTCATTACCCGCTCCACCACCTCGCCCTGTATCAGTATTTCGCCCTCCTTGGCACTGCCACCTACACCGCAAGCCACCTTCAGTCGCTTTGCTAGAGTCTGCAACTCATCATCACTGCCTACAAATCCCTCCACCAGCGTCACTACCTTGCCCTTCCGTCCTTTATTATCTCTGCGTACCACTAGAGGTTGCTTCTCAGGGGGCAAAGTCTCCACCTCAGGGGTGCTCTGGAGCTGGTCCATTAGGTCTCTATTGGTAGAAAATATCATACCGCCTCTATCGTGCTTCGCCATAGTGATGAGATTATTGGAGTGATGACTTCCGTAGAATGTCGTGATACCGCTTTGGCGTACTCAAGATGTCCATAGCTCCCTGCATGGTAGGATCGTCTTGGAGTGTGATAGCAAACTGCCCCTCCTGACCGAAATAGTGCTGAGCAAGGCTACCTTGGAGCAGACGCACAATCTGATCCCGACTCTTGGCAAATGCCTGATCAATTGAGGGCGTAAGTGCTTTGCGAAGAGTGGCAAATGCCTCCTTGCTCACCTCCTCATATCCCTCAAACTTAGCTACCTGCTCCACCGACTTCAGCATCTCTAGGCTCATCTCGCCAAATTCAAAATCCTCCCCCTTTAGCTCTCCAATAAACCGAGCCACCTCCTCATCCGAGATCACAATATCCTGTAGCTCCTTTGCCTGTGGGTGCTCCAAAAAGAGTTGGTTGGCAAATTGGAAGATCCGCCCTTGGTTGCTGAGGGCAATCGTGATGGCATCCATCATCTCTCCCTCGATCTCCACATCTGGTCGAATGCCACCGCCATCACGTACCTCGCGCCCCCCTGCCGTGTGAAATACATTGGTCAAGCTATCGGGTACCGAGGCAACTGATCCATCGGGATTGCGGTGTGAATAATCGAGCTGCTGAATGCAACGCCCACTCGGTATGTAGTAGCGCGAAGTGGTCAGCTTGAGGATGCCATCATACGGGGTTGGAAGCGTGGTCTGTACTAGCCCCTTTCCAAAGCTCTTACTCCCTACGATCACCGCTCTATCCAGATCCTGTAAAGCACCTGCCACGATTTCACTTGCCGAAGCCGAGCCTCCATTGATCATCACCACCAGAGGTATCTCCAGGTCTATAGGCTCCTGCTCGGTAAAGTACTCCTGCGAAGTCTGTGGTAGCCGTCCTTTAGTATAGAGCACCTTGGTCCCCTTTGGTACAAACATACTGAGTAGCTCAATAGCTCCTCCCATTACACCGCCACCATTGCCACGGAGGTCTAGGATCAGCGACTTCATCTTACCCCCCTTATTGAGCTCGGCATAAGCTCTCCTCACATCTTCAGCACTCTTCGTGGTGAAGCTATTGAGGCGGATATAGCCAATGCTATCTTGGTAAAGGCCACGGCTTACCACTTGATCCACCACCACAGATCCACGCACAATCTCCATCTCCTCTGGATCACTCTTCCCCAGTTTTAGTACCTTCACCCGCACACTAGTGCCAGCAGGGCCTTTTAGCTTACTACTCACCTTGGAGGACGTGCCAGGCACTACCGACACCCCATCGATCTCCAAAAAGGCATCACCCATACGGAGCCCTGCACGCTCTGCCGGCGACCCTGGCATGGGATACTGTACATAGACTGTGCTATCCACTAACTGGATATAGGCACCGATGCCCGCATACTCCCCGGTGGTCATTACTTGGAAATCCTCCTTCTCCACCTCAGGGATATAATTGGTATAGGGGTCTAGCTGTGCCAGCATCGCATTGATGGCCTCTGTACTCACCTCCTGTATATCAAAGGTATCTACATAGTAGGCGGCTACACCAGAGAGGGCAGAGTTAAATATATATTGTGCCCTACTTACCGCTATTTGGTTCTTATCGTTGTGCGACTGGGCATATAGCCCTAGAGAGGGCATCAGCAGCATCAGCCCCGCTACCATTGAAATGATCTTATTTAGCTTCATATAGTTATTGCCATTACTTCATATATTATATATCAACAAATATACCAAATTCTACTGATTAGTAATGGAGATATGGTGCTTTATCGTGGTGTCCGGCTAGTCTGTCCTGTCCGACTTGTCCGATGAGGGTACCTACAAAGGGGTAACCACGTTAGTCCCCGCTTTAGCGGTTGCTCTAAGACCTTTTTGGATAAATCGATCCTGGGCGAATCTAGTGGGTATTCATCATAATTAGCTATGAGATAACTAGCTAAAATCACTACTAATGGGTATTGATGGGCGGTCAGTTATTGCCTACCTTTGCTCATGAATTGATAGGAGAATAAGCATTTTATCTTTACATACCATATAGTAAAATAGCAATAAGAGTAATATGAAGAAGATCTCAATTATCTACGGTACGTGTACCGATCATACCAAAGAGGCGGCAGAGTTGATCGCTTCTAAGCTGAGCGACTTCCAGCCTGAGCTACACAATGTAGCCGATTGTGGCACCGAACCATTTGAGCAGTCCGATTGCCTGATTCTCGGCACCTCCACTTGGGGTTGTGGCGACTTGCAGGACGACTGGGGCGATATGCTAGACAAGCTTTCGGGCGTGGAGCTAACGGGTAAGCAGGTGGCTCTCTTCGGGCTAGGCGACTCCTCGAGCTTCTCCGATACCTTTGTTGATGGCATGGGCGAGCTATACCACTTCTTTAATGACAAAGGCTGCAAGATGGTAGGCGAGGTGCCCACAGATGGCTACTCTTTTGATGATTCCACCGCTGTAGTCAATGATGAGTTTGTAGGTCTCCCACTCGATGCGGATAATGAGGAAGACCAGACCGAAGAGCGCATCGAAGGCTGGGTGAGCCAATTAAAACCCTTGCTATAGAGATAGAAAGGAGGCAGATATGAGCGGAGCAATGGGAGTGCTATCTCACCTTACCTATGAGTATCACAAGAAACTTAGGAGCTTGGCACTTTATACTTTTCACTCCTCCCTTAAGGGTGAGGTGGAGAATTGGCTTTGTAGCCGTCATATAGAATATATCCTACAGGAGGTGACACCAGTCAAGTACAATGTCTTCTTTGGAGACGGTCCTTGCCTAGATGTTATCCGACATATAGGAGACGACAAGCCCCTTGCGGAGTACACCCCAGAGGAGGATTTTATGCTCGGAATTATGCTGGGATACGACCGATTGGAGCAGTGCCGTCGATATCAAAAGCGAGTTGATCTATCTAGAGAGATAGAGACCCATTGACTTTCGATCCAAGTAGGCACACTGTTACTGTCCTAAAGTGCCTAGATGGAAAAGAGGGTAAAGGCTCGCAAAGATCTACTCATTAGAGTGATGTGGTAGGTGTTAGGTTGGTGGTGACCTATTGGCTTTCTTCAAGCTCGTCCTTGAGGTGCCAATGGGTCGCTACTTTTTTATGCCCAAAACAGACGTCTGACCTGTCCGATGAGGTGCCCCCCCCAATGAAGGACCTCCGCGCGGAGGTCCGATGAAATTGATGTTCTCAAAATAGGTTTCGGACGAGATAGGAGCAAAGCATTTATTGAGTTGCAACTAAGCATTTGGTTTGTTGCAACTCGCCGATTGCTTAGTTGCAACTCGGCATTTGCTTAGTTGCAACTCAGTTTTTGGCTTCTTATCTTATTGTATTACAGCAAGATACAAAAGTGCATTTGGACTGCTGTATTTTTCCATTAAATAGCAGTGAATTAGGCGTAAATTGTATGCCACAAAGTACCCCCAAACTATCTCTAAAAATAATGGCTTAGATGTTTGGTTTATATTATAAACTTTTGTACCTTTGGTGCGAGAAAGGTGGCGCGCACCCTTTTTTATTGAGTGAATGGTTTATAATGTAAACTTATTATTTCTGAAGATTATGGAAGAAAAGAAGATGAACGAGATGGAGAGTTTGGAGACGATCACCAAGATGCTCCAAGCTACAAAGGGTGAGGATATGCGATCCATCGTGATACGCTTTAGAGTATGGGGCACTGCCTGCCTACTTGTGGGGCTACTCGCTTTCTTTGCCACTACTTATCTAATAAGTCCTTGGTGGCATACCATTTGGTTTTCAATGTTTTTAGTGCCCCTTATCCCTGCGGCACGTGGAGAGCATGATGGGCATAGAGTCACCACCTTTCTTGATGAGAGTATCGCTAAGGTGCTAGGTGCTACGGGTACTTACTTTGCTGTGGCTAGTGTGGCAATTATTATTTTTGGTTGGACTACAGGTAACTGGATGTTTCAGTTGCTCGCCCCTCTAGCGGTGGTAATATTGAGCTTCAACTTGATGCAGGTATGGGCGTTGACCAAGCGACGTGGATTTTATCTCTTTTCGCTAGTAATGCTACTCGCAGGGATGCTGATGCTTTGCCGTGTGGTGCTCAATCTACCTCTGTTTACCCCTTTGGATCATCTCCGTACAGGTGTGTTGCTCGGACTGCTATTCCTAGTTCCTGCCAACGTCAATAGCCGACCAAAAAAGGTAAGATCATGAGAGAGCTAGACCCATTATTGCATTCACAGCTGCGACTATCTATTGTATCGATATTGCTCTCTGTGGCCGAGGCGGATTTCGTCTATCTCCGACAGAAAACGGGTGCTACCAGTGGCAATTTGAGTGTGCAGATCGATAAACTCTCAGAGGCAGGCTACATAGAGGTGGAGAAGGAGTCGGCCGGGAGATCAAGCCGTACTACCTGTCGCCTCACAGCTAAGGGGCGTACTGCACTCGAGGAGTATATCCAGATATTGAGAGAGGATTACTTCCACCTCCCATAGTATAGTTTCTTACCTAAGGCCAAAAAAGACCTCGGCAGAGGGGATCAGACAATCCAATCTAAGTCTGACCCTTCGGCCGAGGTTTCTGCTATCAGCTCACAATAATGTTGGTGGAAGCGTCCGACCTTTCTCAATAATAAAGCTACTCACGCGTATAAAGTCAAACAGTCAAGTAGCAAATTAAAAGGTTTATCGGACACCAAAGGATGATAACTAAGAATCCTCTTTAAAAGCTCATAATTGGAGCTTTTGCAGAGGAGAATAATCAAATATAAAGGCGTTCCCTCAAGCTAGACAAGATGAAAACCATCAAAAAAACAGACCAAAACTCCTAACCTCGAACCTAGATTCCGCAAGTCGAGTGAGGGGTAAAAAAGAAGGGTGAGATTTCTTGCGATTTCTCACCCTTTGTCGTTAGAAATTGTTATCTTTATCTTGACATAAATAACTGAATAACAATATCTAACACCCCGTTAGGGTATGGCAAATATACAAGTAATTTCTGAGAGAGCACAGCGTTTTGGCGGATTAAATTTCATTTTACAGTCCAAGGAGTACAAAAAGATTCTTGAGCTGTGCGATAAAGAGCTGGGAGTAAGAAGTAGTTCTGG
>NZ_AQVC01000029.1 GCF_000372405.1 Porphyromonas somerae DSM 23386
AAACTGAGTTGCAACTAAGCGATCGGCGAGTTGCAACTAAGCAAATGCCGAGATGCAACAAAGCAATTGCTTAGTTGCAACTAAACTTTTGGCCACTTAGCTGTTGCTTTTTTAGGCAGTTGTACGAAGACCATCAGCCCCCTTATTTGTGGTATGGATTTATCCGTGGATGTTAATTATGAACTCAGAGTAACAATCTCCTTATTCATAGATACCCCGATAACTACCACTTACAAGACTATTCTAATGCGTAACCCCTGCAAACCCTCCCTCGTTATGCTCTATCCCCAACTTTTTTTTGGTATCTTTGGCTATTAAATGGCGTAATGAAGTAATATGGGTAGGCAGTTTGACTTTCGGAGCAAAGCGATGATGGGGAGTGATCCTCACCAATATTTTCCACAGCAGTTATCCACCCCTGCTTATGTGCAGGTGGAGGCTCAGCTGAGGGCCAACTTAGAGCGTATCCAGCAGGTTGCGGAGCGATCTGGTGTGGAGATTATCCTGGCCTTTAAGGCGTATGCTCTATGGAAGTTATTCCCTATCTTTAGAGAGTATATCTCGGCTTCTACTGCTAGTTCATTGGCTGAGGCACGAATGGGTAGGGACAAGATGGGTAGCCTCACGCATACCTATGCCCCCGTTTATAAATCGGAGGAATTTGAGGAGATTATGGAGTGTAGCACCCATATTGTCTTTAACTCCTTATCGCAATTTGAGCGGTACTACCCTAGGGTGCGGGGCTATCAAGGTCACCCGATAGAGTGTGGTATTCGAATCAACCCCGAGTATAGCGAGGTGGGTACAGAGCTCTACAATCCTGCGGCTCCAGGTAGCCGTATGGGAACGATTGTGTCGCAGATCCCAGAGAAACTTCCGGAGGGCATGGTGGGTATTCATATCCATACGCACTGTGAGAGCAATTCCTATCAATTGGAGCGGTCACTCAAGGTAATAGAGGAGAAGTGTGACCATCTATTGAAGCAGGTAAAGTGGCTCAATCTAGGAGGTGGCCACTTGATGACGCATCAGGAGTATGATGTGGAGCACTTGATCGGGCTTTTGCTCAGTTTTAAGGCTAAGTATCCGCATCTCCATATTATCTTGGAGCCAGGGAGTGCTTTTGCTTGGGAGACTGGCTACTTAGTTGCCACGATTGAGGATATTGTGGAGAATCATGGTATAAGAACACTGATGATGGATGCCTCTTTTACCTGCCATATGCCTGATTGTCTTGAGATGCCTTACCAGCCACGTGTGAGGGGTGCAGAGATGGCACCCACGGCTACCCATACGCACCAATATCGTATCGGGGGTAATAGCTGTCTGAGTGGCGATGTGATGGGCGATTGGTACTTTGCTAATGAGCCCAAGGTGGGCGACCTCCTAATCTTTGAGGATATGCTGCACTACACCAGTGTGAAGACTACGATGTTTAATGGCATTAAGCACCCGTCTATCTGTGTGAAGCGATTGGATGGGCAGTTAGAAGTGCTAAGAGAATATGGGGTGGAGGATTATTTGAGTAGAATGGATTAACCGAGGGTATCGTTGCCCTTTTTGAGGGCTTTGGATACTTATATTTGGAGAAGATAATGGCTTTTTTTGGACTGTTTTCGAAGGAGAAAAAGGAGACGCTGGATAGTGGATTGGAGAAGACCAAATCCTCTTTCTTTGGGAAGCTCTCTAGAAGTGTGGTCGGAAAGACCAAGGTGGATGATGAGGTACTCGATGAGCTGGAGATGACGCTGGTGAGTAGCGATGTCGGAGTACCTACCACGCTCAAAATCATCAAGCGGATTGAGGAGCGTGTAGCTAGAGATAAGTATGTGGGGACTGGTGAGCTACAGCAAATCTTGCGTAGTGAAGTGGCTGCTATGTTGGAAGAGAATAATACCAGTGATGGTACCGACTTCTCGATCAAAGAGCAGGAAAAGCCCTACGTAATACTAGTGGTAGGGGTGAATGGTGTGGGCAAAACGACGACCATTGGTAAGCTTGCCTATCAATTCAAGAGCTCAGGATATAAAGTGGTGCTCGGGGCTGCCGATACCTTTAGAGCGGCGGCGGTAGACCAATTAGTGATATGGGGCGAGAGAGTAGGGGTGCCTGTCATCAAGCAGGAGATGGGGAGTGACCCAGCTTCGGTCGCTTATGATACGGTGGCTCATGCCAAGGCGCAAGGTGCCGATGTGGTGCTGATTGATACCGCTGGAAGGCTACACAATAAAGTGGGGCTAATGAATGAGCTAACCAAGATCAAGAATGTGATGAAGAAGGTATTGCCCGAAGCTCCGCAGGAGGTGCTTCTAGTATTGGATGGCTCTACGGGGCAGAATGCCTTTGAGCAGGCGAAGGAATTTACCGCTGCTACTGATGTAACCGCTCTAGCTGTGACGAAACTCGACGGAACCGCAAAGGGTGGCGTGGTTCTTGGAATTTCTGACCAATTTAAGATCCCTGTGAAGTACATCGGTCTGGGTGAGCAGATGACCGACCTACAGTTATTTAATAAGCAGGAATTTGTGGATTCTTTATTTGGCGAGTAGTGAAGAAGAATAGAGTAGATGTGATCACCATGGGGTGCTCCAAGAATCTGGTTGATTCGGAGCATCTGATGAAGCAATTTGCTAGCTATGGCTATCAAGTGGTTCATGATGCCGAGATTCCTGAAGGGGAGATTGTGGTGATCAATACTTGTGGCTTTATAGAGAGTGCACGGGAGGAGTCGATCAATGCCATTCTGCAATTGGTAGAGGGGAAAAAGGAAGGGCGGATCGGCAAGCTATTTGTAATGGGCTGTCTGAGTGAACGGTATATGGAGGAGCTTCAGGCGGAGATCCCAGAGGTGGATAGGTTTTATGGTAAATTTAATTGGAAAGAGTTGTTGGCTGATATTGGAAAGGCATACCACACCACTCCAGCCGATTTGAGGCTCCTATCTACTCCCGACCATTATGCCTACCTCAAGATTGCTGAGGGGTGCGACCGTACTTGTGCCTACTGCTCTATTCCACTGATGACGGGAAAGTACCAATCTCGGCAGATGGAGGAGATTCTTCAGGAGGCTAAGAGCCTTGCCACACAAGGGGTGAAGGAGCTTCAGTTGATTGCTCAGGATCTGACCTATTATGGGATAGACCTCTACAAAGAAGCAAAACTACCACAATTGGTGAGGGAGCTCTGTAAGATTGATGGCATTGAGTGGGTGCGACTACACTACGCTTACCCCAATCACTTCCCAATGGAACTGCTAGATGTGATTAGGGAGGAGCCGAAGGTGTGCAAATACTTAGATATCGCCTTACAGCACATCAATGATGAGGTGCTGAGCTCTATGCGACGCTTCGTGACGAGGGAGGAGACGCTAGCACTTATCTCGACTATTAGGGAGCGGGTGCCAGGTATTTATTTGCGGACCACTTTGATGGTGGGGCACCCTGGGGAGAGTGAGGAGGCCTTTGAGGAGTTGATGGACTTTGTGCGAACAGTCCGCTTTGAGCGAATGGGTGCCTTTAGCTACTCTCACGAGGAGGGGACCTATGCTTATCAGCATTATGAAGATGAAATCCCTGCCGAGGTAAAGCAAGAGCGACTAGATCGCTTGATGGCGCTCCAAGAGGAGATTGCTTTTGAGAAGGCGGAGGAATTGGTGGGTACCATTCAGAAAGTGATGATTGATCGGGCTTCGGAGGGCTACTATATTGGTCGTAGCCAGTACGACTCCCCAGATGTGGATCCTGAGGTGCTAGTAGTGACAGATGAGGAACTGACCATTGGGGACTTCTACGATGTGGAGATTGTAGAGGCAGATGGCTTTGATACCATTGGGAGATTGCTATGAGTGATAAAAGCGATATCTTAAGGCAGGCACAGGCCCTTATGCAGGCGAGGTTGGTGGATCAAAGTGACCTCGTTTTGCCATGCATTGGTCTATTTAGAGCTCGGTTTTGTGAGGAGTACATTTTGACCGAGGAACGAGGTCGGGTGTTGATGCCTCCACATATCGCTTTGGAATTTATTCCCGCTGAATACCTGTTGGAGGCGCAGCGTTATACTCAGTTGGACTATGATGCACCCACCTCATATGTAACGCAAGAGTTTATTGAATCATTAGCCCTGCTCCACAACTTAGATGAGGAGGAGGGCTCTAGAGCTCTTGCTGCTGAGATAAAGGAGTTCTTAGATGGTTTGTTTAGGGGGCGAAGAGTCTCTCTATTTGGGTTGGGTGACTTTTATGTGACGGAGGAGATTGAGGGGGTATTGTTGTTGAACTTTGTCCCCTCTAGTGCGGTGATTGAGCTGCTTAATCAACCTTTTTCTGTCTACAAGCCTACGTTGCTTCGGGAGAGCGTCCAATTTCCAGAGCTTCAAACAACCTCTACGGTAGCTGAGGGGGCGACTGTGGCTCAATTTGCCATTACAGAGAAAGAGCCGGAGAAGCCGGAGGTTATTGAGCAACCGATCCAAGCAGAAGCTGTGCCGGTTGAGGCGACCCCGGTTGCTCCTCCAAAGAAAAAATCCCGCAACACTGCCCCATTCCTTTGGATCTCCTTGGCAGTGGTGGCACTACTCGCATTAGTCGTGTGGTGGCTAGCCCCTAAGTCTCCAGCACCTCTGCCCGAAGAGAGTAATCAGGTGGCTGTGGTGAAAGATACTATTCCAGTGGTGAATGATACCCTTGTACTCACGCCAGAAAACCCTATTGCAATAGATACCATTCAGGTAGGTAGGGGAGGCTCCTTGGCACAGATTGCTCGTCGGTATTATGGCAATGTCTATTACTGGGTCTATATCTATATGGCGAATAAAGATAGTATCCCTGATCCCAACAATCTGCGTTATGGGCAGACTCTAATGGTTCCTTCGCTTGAATGCTACGATCTCAGAAAGGATTCTCTTGAGGCTGTTCAGGAGGCGAAAGCGTGGGAGACCATTATCCAAAATCGAAAGTTTGAATCTTACAGAGAGCAAAGAGCTACAATCTCATTACCATGATGCGAAAAATACTTTTTTTATGCCTAGTCGGTGTGGCTAGCTTATTGAATTTGAATGCCCAAGTACAGCCTGTTGATCATGTTGAAGTGCTGATGGGCACAATGTCGACCTATGAGCTTTCGTCGGGTAATACCTATCCCGCCATTGCTCGGCCGTGGGGGATGAACTTTTGGACTCCTCAGACGGGGAAGAATGGCGATGGTTGGCAGTATACCTATACCGCTAATAAGATTCAGGGTTTTAAGCAGACGCACCAGCCAAGCCCTTGGATGAACGACTACGGTCAGTTCTCCATTATGCCAGTCACGGGAGACTTGCGTACAAAGGAGGCAGAGCGGGCGAGTTGGTTTTCGCACAAAGCGGAAGTGGCGAAACCATATTATTATAGTGTCTACTTGGCCGACCATGATACCGAGGTGGAATTGGCACCTACAGAGCGAGCCGTGGTATTTGATATTCACTACCCCGACTATAAAGATAATTATCTGGTGATAGATGCGATGGAGGCTCCCTGTAAGATCTCTGCAGATGAATCTCGGGGAGTGGTTACAGGATATACCACTAAGAATAGTGGTGGAGTGCCTGATAACTTTTGCAATTACTTTGTACTGACTAGTGATGTGCCATTTGAACTGGTTTCTTCCGATAGCACCACTCTAGCGATCGGTTTCCCTAGAGGTAGCAAAGTGACCCTAAGGGTGGCTAGCTCCTTTATCAGCACAGAGCAGGCTTGGCAGAATCTGGAGGAGGTAGCTGGTCGCTCTCTAAGCGAAGTGGCAGAGGAGGGGCGTGCTGAATGGGATCGTTTGCTTGGACGGCTACAAGTGAAGGGGTCCGACCTCGATGATATCCGCACCTTCTACTCTACACTCTATCGTTCGCTACTCTTTCCACGACGTTTTTATGAGGTAGATGCATCTGGTAAGGTCTTGCACTACAGCCCATATAATGGCAAGGTGTTACCTGGGTATATGTATACCGATACTGGCTTTTGGGATACCTTTAGAAGTCTATTCCCACTGCTCAATCTTTGCTATCCCGAAGAGGCGAGTAAGATGCAAGAGGGACTTGCTAATGCCTATCGTGAGAGTGGGTTTTTGCCTGAATGGGCTAGCCCTGGGCACCGTGATATAATGGTGGGGAATAATAGTGCCTCGGTAGTGGCAGATGGTTATATTATGGGACTTACCCCCAAGAAGGATGCTGAGGTGCTATGGGAGGCTGTGGTGCACGGTGCCCATAGCCGCCACCCTGAAGTGAGTGCTACTGGGCGTGCTGGATTTGAGTATTACAATAAGCTGGGATATGTGCCTTGCGATGTGGGTATTAATGAGAGTGCTGCTCGTACTCTTGAGTATGCTTATGACGATTGGTGCATCTATCAATTTGGAAAGGCACTTAATAAACCTAAGTCGGAGATTGCTATTTATCGTGAGAGGGCTATGAATTACCGCCATCTCTTTGACCCAAGTCACCGCCTGATGAGAGGAAAGCTACAAAATGGTGAGTGGCAAGCTCCATTTAATCCGCTTAAGTGGGGCGATGCCTTTACCGAGGGAAATAGTTGGCACTATACTTGGTCGGTATTCCACGACCCTCAAGGACTAATCAACTTAATGGGTGGCGCCAATACATTCGTACAGATGCTGGATAGTATATTCCAGCTTCCACCGCTTTTTGATGATAGCTACTACGGATTTACTATCCACGAGATCAGAGAGATGCAGATTATGAATATGGGTAATTATGCCCACGGTAATCAGCCAATACAACACGCTATCTATCTCTACAATTATGCTGCTCAGCCTTGGAAGGCTCAGTACCGTGTACGTGAGGTGATGAATCGCCTTTACGCACCTACGCCTGATGGGTATTGTGGTGATGAGGATAATGGACAGACTTCTGCGTGGTATGTCTTTTCGGCTATGGGCTTCTATCCTGTCTGCCCTGGGTCGCAACAGTATGTGATTGGTTCGCCTCTATTTGACGAGGTGATCGTGGAGCGTCCTGGTAAGCAACCTATCCAGTTGAAATCAACGGATAATAACAGAGATAATCGCTACATACAGTCTATCTATATTGATGGAAAGCAGTGGAGTAGGAACTACTTAACGTTTGACCAGTTGAGGAATAGTGATGAAATATCATTTGAGATGGGTCCCCAACCCAACTATCAGCGAGGGACTATGCCAAGCGATGCTCCCTATTCTTTATCAAATGAGTAGTTGATACCTCAGATTTTGCAATGAGGAGGTATCAATTGTGCGTAAAAAGTGTTATCTTTGTATTGTAATTCTAACCGCTTTATGTACAATATAGTATATATGGCTAGATATTTTTAATAGGACAGATATGGCTTACTCCAACAATGTGATGATTATTCGCCATGAGCTACTTTCAAAGCTTGTGCGACTTTGGTATGATGGTGAATTGGTAGAGAAAATAGATTCTGTACCCATAGAGATGATCCCACGGCATCGCAAAGAACGTATTCGTTGCTGTCGCCATAAAGAGCGTGCAGTGCTACGATATAAGATGTTCCCGCTGTTGGGACTAGATATGACGGATGAGGTAGATGAAGTGACCCCACTCTCATACTACGCTAAGCAGGTACTCGAGGAGCGTCAGAAGAAAGACAATCTTCTCTGTGTTGTTGATGAGGCTTGCACCAGTTGCGTGGAAATCAATTATGAGGTCTCCAACCTCTGCCGTGGCTGTGTGAGTAAGGCATGTTACAATGCCTGCCCTAAGAAGTGCATTAGTTTTAAGAAAAATGGTCAAGCGGAGATTGATCATGATGACTGCATTAGTTGCGGTCGTTGCCATGGTGCTTGCCCCTATCATGCCATCGTATATATCCCTGTGCCTTGTGAGGCTTCATGCCCAGTTGGTGCCATTAAGAAGGATGAGCACGGTATTGAGCACATTGATGAAAGCCGCTGTATCTACTGCGGTTCTTGTATCAATGCTTGTCCATTTGGTGCTATCTTTGAAGTCTCTCAGGTCTTTGATGTGCTTCGGGAGATTAAGGCGGGTGAAAAGGTGATAGCTATTGTGGCTCCTGCTATTTTGGCCCAGTACGATGCTCCTCATGCTCAGGTGTATGGGGCATTGAAGCGTATCGGCTTCTCCGACGTGATTGAGGTGGCTCAGGGTGCTATGGACACTGTGCACCACGAAGGGCACGAGCTTTTAGAGAAGTTGGAGGCTGGGCAGTCCTTTATGACTACCTCTTGCTGTCCTTCTTTCTACGAAGCGATTGACAAGCATATCCCTAAGTTGCATGACTTTGTCTCCGATTCTAAGTCGCCTATGTACTATACTGCTGAGCGAGCAAGAGCTAAGTACCCCAATGGTAAGATCGTATTTATTGGCCCTTGCGTGGCGAAGCGCAAAGAGGCGCGCCGTGAAGGTCAGGAGGTGGACTATGTGATGACCTTTGAGGAGATTGCCTCAATCTTTTCTGCCCTTGAGATCGACTTGAAGAAGGAGGAGAGCTTCCTCCCAGAGGTTACTTCTGTACGCGAGGCACACGGCTTTGCTCAGAATGGAGGCGTGATGGGTGCTGTTCAGAGCTACCTAAGATGCCAGCCTGAGACTGCGGATAAGGTGGATAAGGTCACTACGGAGATGATTTGCAATATCGATAAGAAGACACTTGCCAAGCTCAAAGGGTATGCGGTACGGGGCACTGCTCCAGCTCAATTTATTGAGGTGATGTGTTGCCCTGGTGGGTGTGTCAATGGACCGAGTGCCCACAATCATATTGTGGCAGGTCGTAAGCAATTGGCTCAAGAGATCTCAACGATTCCACTCACTTATGCTGACCTCCCTCGCTAAGCTTTTACAAGGTGAACAGCTTGAGGAAGAACAATTCCTCGAGTTGCTCAGCTGTGAAGGAGATGAGGTGGAGAAGGCAGCAGGAGCAGTTGCGAAGGAGCACTTCGGCCGTGAGATAAAGCTTCGTGGGCTCATTGAAATTTCCAATTATTGTCGTTCCGACTGCTACTATTGTGGTATTCGTGCTTCTAATAGAGCAGTTGATAGGTACCGACTGACTGAGGAGGAGATTCTTGAGGTCTGCAGTATAGGAAATACTTTAGGTCTCGGTACGTTTGTACTCCAAGGTGGTGAAGACCTCTACTGGAGAGGAAACCGCTTGGTAGAGTTGGTGCGTGAGCTACATCGGAAGTATCCCAATGTGGTATTGACCCTTTCGCTTGGCGAAATGAGTCAACCTGAATATCAAGAGCTTTATGATGCGGGAGCCAGACGCTATCTATTGCGTCACGAGACGATAGACCCGCTTCATTTCCAGCAACTTCATCCTCCTCGCCAGCGTATTGAAAGTCGTGTAGCGGCACTTAATGCTCTGAAAGAGATTGGCTTTGAGACAGGAGTAGGGGGTATGGTTGGTTCGCCAGGTCAAGAGCTTTGTCATTTGGCACGCGACCTAGCCTTTATCCAAAGGTTTCAGCCAGCGATGATTGGGATTGGTCCTTTTCTGCCACACCACGATACTCCATTTAGAAGTTACCCGAGTGGTTCGCTAGACCTCACGGTGCGTATGGTAGCTCTTTGCCGCTTGATCTGCCCGACTGCTAATATACCAGCTACTACAGCTGTGGCGTCACTCTCCAATGAGGGACGTCGGAGGGCTATTGAAGCGGGTGCAAATGTAGTCATGCCCAATCTCTCACCGCCTCGCTTTCGGCAGTTGTATCAACTTTATGATCATAAGGCGAGCTTTGGAAGTGAAGCGGCAGAAGGAATAGAATTATTGCGATCGGAGCTAGCGTTGTATGGCTTTACAGCAAAATAATAAGATAATGAAATACGATAAGTATTCGGCACGTGCCGAGGAATTTATTAATCATCAAGAGATACTTGATACCATCGCCTATGTAGAGGCGAATAAAGACAATAAGGAACTGCAGAGAGCTATCCTAGAGAAGGGGCGTGAGGCAAAAGGCTTAGATCACAGAGAGGCAGCGCTTTTGCTACTCGCCACAGATGAGGATATTAGGCAAGCGACTGCTGAGCTGGCAGGCGAATTGAAGCATCGTTTCTACGGGCGAAGGATAGTGCTATTTGCTCCGCTTTACCTCTCTAATTACTGCGTTAATGGCTGTACCTATTGCCCTTATCACTTGAAGAATAAGCAGATTCCACGACGTAAGTTAACCCAAGAGGAGATCCGGCAGGAGGTAATAGCTCTGCAAGATATGGGTCATAAGCGGTTGGCACTAGAGACGGGGGAGCACCCTATGCATAATACGATGGAGTATCTGCTTGAGTCGATAGAGACGATCTACTCTATTCACCATAAAAATGGAGCTATCCGAAGGGTGAATGTCAATATCGCTGCCACCACCGTGGAGAATTATCGTCGACTACATGAAGCAGGCATCGGCACCTATATTCTCTTCCAAGAGACTTATCATAAGAGCAATTATGAAGCACTTCACCCTACTGGACCAAAGAGCGACTACGCCTATCATACTGAGGCGATGGATAGAGCTATGGAGGGCGGAATTGATGATGTAGGCTGTGGAGTACTCTTTGGCCTCAATACTTATCTCTACGACTTCATAGGGCTTTTGATGCATGCAGAGCACCTCGAAGCTCGGTTTGGAGTGGGTCCCCACACCATCAGTGTCCCCCGAATTTGTCCTGCCGATGATATTTCTTTAGGCGACTTCCCCAATGCAGTGCCCGATGATATCTTTTTGCATATTGTGGCAGTGGCTCGTATTGCCGTTCCTTATACAGGTATTATTATGTCTACAAGGGAACGGGCTTCTGTGCGTAGTGCGGCACTTCACCTTGGGGTGTCTCAGGTCAGTGGTGGCTCTAAGACCACTGTAGGAGGCTATGCCAACGAAGCAGATGCCAAGGACTCCGCACAGTTTGATGTGAGTGACCAGCGCACTCTTGATGAAGTGGTGGCTTGGCTCCTTGAAGAGGGGCATATCCCAAGTTTCTGTACCGCTTGCTATAGAGAGGGGCGAACGGGTGACCGCTTTATGCAACTTTGCAAGAATGGTCAGATTGCCAATTGCTGTGGACCCAATGCACTGATGACACTAGAGGAGTATATCTCGGACTATGCATCGCCGCATACACGCCAATTGGCGGAACCTGTGATCCAGCGTGAACTAGCACTGATCCCCAATCCAAAGGTACAGTCAATTGCACGGGAGAGAATCCAGAGGATAAAAGAGGGAGAGCGAGATTTTAGACTATAGCAAATATGAAGTCGGTAGCTACCCCTCAATCCGAATTGCCACATATCCTTATCTATGGCTCAGTAAATAGTGGCAAGTCAACACTATTCAACCTGCTGGTGGGGCAGAAGTATGCCGTTACTTCGCCTATCGCTGGTACCACCACTGATGTACTTTATAAGCGTATTGAACTACCTGAAGTGGGGCCAGTGGTGCTGGGAGATACCCCAGGGGTGGGAGATTCATCTCCTTTGGGAGCACAGAGAATGGCGGCCACTCGTGTGGCTTTGAGGCGTGCAGATATTGTGCTAGTCCTTCAAGATGAGAGGGAAGAGTCGCTAGACCCGCAGTTGGTAAAGGACTACCCGAATGCTATCTTTTTAACCTTTAAGTTACCCTTTTCTGAGGACAGAGAAGCATTGCGAGAGCAAGCTATTGAACTAATAGCTAAAACGCTTAAGGAGCGGAAAATATGCCGACAGGAGACCCTCTCGGGAAACCTTGCAAAACCGAGCGACTTGGTACTTCTAGTGATGCCACAGGATAAGGCGGCTCCTAAAGGACGACTAATCTTGCCACAGGTGCAGATGATACGAGAGTTGCTAGATAAGCACTGTTTGGTAGTAGCCATTCAACCTGAGGAGCTTGGTGCGACCCTTTCCAAGCTACGTGCGATGCCCGACTTAGTCATCACCGACTCTTCTGTTTTCCAAGAGGTGGAGAAGCAATTGCCTTGCGAAGTACCACTTACCTCTTTTTCAGTATTGATGAGTGCTTATAAAGGGGATATCCACCGTTTAGTGGCAGGTGCAAAAGTGCTCTCTCAGCTACCGCCCAACGCTCATATATTAATAGCAGAGGCTTGCAGCCACGTGCCAACTAATGAGGATATCGGTCGAGTGAAGTTGCCTAAATTACTACGTAAGAAGCTAGGGGATGAGCTAGTGATTACCCATGTGAATGGTGACGACTTTCCTACAGACCTGAGTGGATATCAACTGGTGATTCACTGTGGAGCTTGTATGATGAATCGCAATCATCTCCTTACTCGACAGGAGGAAGCAACCCGCCAGCAAGTGCCGATGACCAATTATGGTATCGCCATCGCACAGTTGCTAGGCATACTTGATCGAGTAGTCCTACCATAATTACAAAACACCACATCAACCTCTCATTGCGTAACAGGGGTTACGCATTAGAGGTGCTAAGTGAAAAGCTGGTTGAAATAGGGTGCAGAGCCCTCCTTTGCAACCATCTGTAATTCAATATTGTACATAAGCGTTTGCCGAGATGCAACTAAGCAATCGGTGAGTTGCAACTAAGCATTTGTCGAGTTGCATCTCGCCGATTGCTTAGTTGCATCTCAACTTTTACCCCCCCCATAGAGGAGAATGGCACTTAGTGCAATATTCTCATTAAAGGATGGTGAGGTAGGGGCGGAGGAGGTGGGTGTATTCGGGGGTGTAGTTGTGAGTGCCAGCACCTGCTAGTATGGTGAGGTGGCTAGTGGTGCAGGGGGTGGGCTCTTGGCTCCATAGGGTGAGGACTCGCTTTGGGGTTTTATTTTGGGTGGTCTGTATGTAGAGGTGGTGTTGGGGGTGGATATTGTATTCTTTAGCTGCCTTTAGGTAGTCACTCTGTGCAGAAGTGGCTAGTATGGTAGCAATCTGCCCTTGGGGGGCTAGGTGGTGGAGGCTGGTTGCAAAGAATTGGTCGGGGGAGAGGGTAATAGAATGCTTCGCTACGGTCTCTCGTTGATCGTTGTTTTTGTGTGTTGGGGTGTAGTAGGGCGGGTTGCTGAGGATAAGGTCGTAGTGCGTTGCACCCCGATAGTCTCGGTAGTCTTGTTCTAGTATGGTAACCCTATCGGCAAAGGGGGAGTGAATTGCGTTGTAGCTCGCTTCTTTGGCACTGGCGCTATCTAGCTCTATGCCTGTGATATGGGTGGTAGGAAAAGCTTGTGCCAGCATAAGGGCAATAATCCCTGTGCCGGTACCGACGTCCAATACCGTTTTCGGCTGATGATCTTGGAAGTGGTGGGCAATGTAGCCACCCAGGAGCATACCATCGGTACCTACTTTGAGGGCCGACTCCTCTTGGCGTATCTCAAATTGCTTTAGTCGAAATATCTTTGCCATAGTTCCTTGAGCTTGTACCACCCTTTCATCACTTTATTATTGGTGCGGGCATAGTATCTCCGCAAGATATGATAGGCTTCTGGATCCTCTGGAGTAGGGACAATAGGATCGGCATAGAGCGGATAGGGAGCTACCGCTGTGTGGTACCGACCTCCGCCACCAGAGTGGGTGCCACTACCGTCAAATCCATCATTGGTGACCAAGGGAGGATTGCTATTGATGCTCAGCTTTTGATGAAGGAGTAGCGAGGCGTGCCAACGGACCGCCCAGGAGTTGTTTTCCCCAGTAATCTGTCGGCGTAGCATCTTTGGAAAGTCCATAAACCCACCATATCTAAATCGTTGATAGAGCTTTGGATCATGTTCTAACTGTTGTAGCAACTGCTTCCCATCTGGCTCCCAAAGCTCTTGCCAACGGTCTTGCCAAGTTGCCCAACCCCAGCTGCCTGCAAAGTAAAGTGGGTGGTTGTTTCGGAGCTTTGAAGAGGTATAAAAAGTGCCAGCGTGTAGATGGGCGATTCTTTTCTCAGAGGCATAAAGAGAGAGTGCATCATTCATCCAACGCAAGAAGTAGGGAGAGAGAATCAGATCATCCTCCAGCACAATCACACGGTCGTGTGTCTGAAGTAGCTTAGTAACCCCCTCCACAATGTTATGGGCGAGCCCTCTGTTAGTGGGCTGGCAGTGGAGCTGTGACTTGGGGAATTGTCGGCAGAGTGCACGCACCTCTTCTACCGCTTGTTGGTCGTCCGCACCTTTTGCCCCATCACTCCATATATATATAGGAGTATGGGTGATCTCGGGTTGCTGTAGTAAGTTCTGTAGAATTCGTGCTGTGTGCTTTGGACGGTTGTAGACAAATAGGAGCAGTGGGGCCAACTCTTTTCGGTCCAATGCTCGCTGAAGTCCCTCTAAGTCTAGTGGTGGTCGCTGCCGCCAAAGCTTCATCATTGGTCGCATCTGCCAAAGATTTCTAGCCATCTTAAGGAGCGATCGTCGGCGATTTCCTCTTGAGAGAAGTGCTTCGCCAAATGGAGCCAGGTGCCCTCTGTAGAATTGTGCAAAAGGGGAAAGCAACGGATTGATCGCCTCTGCGAGGTGGTAGGCCTGCTTTAGCCGAAGGGTTTTCTCGTCTGAAATGGCGGTAGAAGGACGGAAGTGCTGTCCCGTGAGGTGCGGAAGGAAGCCGATTTTTAATCCAGCAAACCTTACTCGATGGGCATAATCTAGGTCCTCGCCATAGTGGTGGAAAAGAGGCGAGAAGAGACCCACCTTTAGGAGTGTCTGCCGTGGTAAATACCAAAGTGCCGCATTGATAAAGGAGAGTTCGGTAAATCCGTGATAGGGTGGCTCTGGTAGATAGTGGGCAAATCCTTGCTCTACCGCTCCGTCGCTACCGTGGTGGAGTGGGGAGAGGATGCCTATCTCGGGATATTGTTGGCAGTGATCGGCTAAGGCTCGTATCGTTTCAGCTGAGATACTGGCATCTTGATTAAGTAGAAAGATTCCCTCATAGCACTCCTTGGCTTGCACCTCCTCCATTAGGAGGTTATTGGCAGCTCCAAAGCCGAGATTGGAGGGGCGACGGAGCACCCTTACAAAGGGATAGCGCTTTTCTATCTCATCAGGAGTGCCATCGGTAGAGGCATTGTCTACTACTGCGATCTCTAGCTGGTCGCGGTCATACAGAAAGGGCTGAAGTAGACTATCTATCCACTTCAGCCCATTGTAGGTGACTATGGCGACCAGAATCATATCGCCAAGGTATTATTTATTGCGTTGGCTACGCTTGCGTTCGGTCTCATCAAGTATGATCTTACGCATACGCATTGACTTAGGGGTCACCTCTACCAATTCGTCGGACTTGATATACTCTAGGGCATCTTCAAGCGAGAAGCGAATTGGAGGAGCGAGTTGCACCTTGTCGTCCGAACCCGAAGCACGCATGTTGGTTAGCTTTTTGGATTTGCAGACATTCACGTTGAGGTCTTCGTCACGGGTGTTTTCTCCTACCACTTGACCAGCATATACCTCCTCTTGTGGGTCGATGAAGAATCGACCGCGGCTCTGCAGGTTATTCAGGGCATAGGCGTAGGCAGTACCACTCTCTAGTGCAACGATGGAGCCATTGTTGCGGGTCTCGATATCGCCTTTCCAAGGCTCAAAGTCTAGGAACCTATGTGCCATAATTGCTTCACCACTCGAAGCGGTTAGCACCTGATTATTCAACCCGATAATGCCTCGCGAGGGGATGCGGAACTTGAGGAAGGTGCGGTCGTTTTTCTGCTCCATCTCGGTCATCTCGCCCTTACGACGGGTCACGAGGTCAATGATTTTGCTCGCTACCTCCTCGGGAAGGTTCACCGTTAGCTCCTCAATTGGCTCATGCTTTACCCCATCAATCTCCTTGATGATGACTTGGGGCTGCCCCACCTGAAGCTCGTACCCCTCACGGCGCATGGTCTCAATAAGAATGGATAAGTGTAGTACCCCTCGGCCATAGACAATCCAACTATCGGCACTATCTGTCTCCTCTACTCTAAGCGCTAGGTTTTTGTCTAGCTCTCTCTGGAGACGGTCATAGATATGGCGTGAGGTGACATATTTTCCCTCCCGACCATAGAAGGGGGAGTTATTGATCATGAAGCGCATGCTCATTGTCGGCTCATCAATCGCAATACTTGGTAGAGCCTCTGGAGTGGAGACGTCGCAAATCGTCTCGCCGATCTCAAAGTTGTCGAGCCCAACCACAGCACAAATATCACCACAAGAAACCTCGTCTACCTTGCGACGACCAAGTCCCTCAAATATATTAAGCTCCTTGATCTTGCTCTGCTGCTGGGTACCATCACGCTTCATCAAGACGATGTTCTGACCTACCTTGAGGGTGCCACGGTGGATACGCCCCACAGCAATACGCCCTACGAAACTAGAGTAATCGAGGGAGGTGATGAGCATTTGGCTTGCCCCCTCTAGCATCGGTGGTTCGGGGATATACTTGATGATGGCATCGAGGAGCTGATGAATGTTGTCGGTCGGTTTTCTCCAATCGGTCGACATCCAACCTTGTTTTGCCGAACCAAAGAAGGTGGGGAAGTCCAATTGATCCTCTGTTGCATTGAGGTTGAACATTAGGTCAAAGACCATCTCCTGCACTTCATCGGGCCGACAGTTCTCTTTATCCACCTTATTAATCACCACAATAGGCTTCAGTCCCATCTCAATCGCCTTGCTCAGCACAAAACGAGTCTGAGGCATCGGCCCCTCAAAGGCATCGACAATCAGCAGACAGCCATCAGCCATATTGAGTACACGCTCCACTTCACCACCAAAGTCGGCGTGCCCTGGAGTGTCTATGATATTAATTTTGTAGTCCTGGTATCTGATGGAGACATTTTTGGAGAGGATCGTGATTCCTCGCTCACGCTCTAGGTCATTATTATCTAGCATCTGTGTGAGCTCTGCACTCTCTTCCCTAAATAGCTTCCCAGCCTGTAGCATACGGTCCACGAGCGAAGTCTTACCGTGGTCCACGTGTGCAATAATCGCAATGTTTCTAATCTTTTGCATCTAATCTCCTTGTATTTACTTTTGTCGGCACAAAGATACCAAAAAGTGTACGCACACGGTGATAATCACCCCGCCCCCTTCAATACTCCATCGGATATATGAGGTGAGGAACAGCAGAAAAATGGGTCGGAAGTATTGTTTTATAGCATACTTTTGGGGTAAAAGGTGTTTGGTATCTATTTATTTCTTAAGTTTGTGATGTTGTAACCTAAGGGTCTAAAGTACCATTGGCTGATAACAGAATAATATTAACGATTTACTAATCTATACATTTATTATCTATTGCATTATGAAAGTAGCAGAGATTATTAAGAATCTGGAAGCTAAGCACCCAGGCGAGGCTGAGTATATCCAGGCAGTGCAGGAAGTTCTTGAGTCTATTGAGGACCTATACAATGCACACCCTGAATACGACAAAAACAAGATCGTAGAGCGGATGGTGGAGCCAGACCGTATCTTTACGTTCCGTGTGAATTGGGTAGACGATAAGGGTGAGGTGCAGACCAACATCGGTTATCGTGTACAGTTTAACTCGGCAATTGGCCCATACAAGGGTGGTATCCGCTTCCACAAAGCCGTGACCCCTTCTATGCTTAAGTTCCTCGGCTTTGAGCAGACTTTCAAGAATGCACTAACTACTTTGCCTATGGGCGGTGGTAAGGGTGGTTCGGACTTTGACCCAGTAGGTAAGTCAGAGGCTGAGATCATGCGTTTCTGCCAAGCGTTTATGCTAGAGCTAGTTCACTGCATCGGCCCTGATCAGGATATTCCTGCTGGTGACGTAGGTGTTGGTACCCGTGAGATCGGCTATATGAATGGCATGTACCAAAAGCTTACTCGTGAGTATCACACTGGTGTACTTACTGGTAAGGGTATGACTTGGGGTGGTTCGGAATTCCGCCCAGAGGCTACTGGTTTTGGTGCACTTTACTTCACTGAGCACCTTCTTGCTAAGGCAGGTAAGGACATCAAGGGTAAGAAGGTAGCTATCTCTGGCTTCGGCAACGTAGCTTGGGGTGCTGCTAAGAAGACCACTGAGCTAGGTGGTAAGGTGATTGCTATCTCTGGTCCTGATGGTGTTTGCGAGATTCCTAATGGCATCACTGAGGAGATGATTGACTATATGCCTGTAATGCGTAGCTCAAACCGCAACAAGGTACAGGATATGGCTGATAAGTTCCCAGACAAAACTAAGTTTACCCCTGGTAAGAAGGCTTGGAGTATCCCTTGTGACATCGCTCTACCTTGTGCTTTCCAGAATGAGCTGAATGGCGACGACGCTAAGGAGCTGAAGGATAATGGTTGCTGGTGCTGCTGCGAGGTTTCGAATATGGGTTGTACTCCTGAGGCTATCCACTTCTTCCAAAGCAGTGGTATGCTCTTTGCCCCTGGTAAGGCTGTGAATGCTGGTGGTGTGGCTACTTCTGGTCTTGAGATGACTCAGAATGCTGCTCACCTCAATTGGCCTGCTGAGGAGGTTAATGAGAAGCTACACTGGATCATGAAGTCGATCCACGAGCAGTGCGTGAAGTATGGTACTCAACCTGATGGTTCTATAGACTACGTGAAGGGTGCTAATATCGCAGGCTTTATGAAGGTAGCACAGGCTATGCTTGAGCAAGGCGTTATCTAATCAGGTAATAGCATATCAATAAAATGGGCTAGGGTCAGTAATGACGCTAGCCCATTTTGCATATAGACCTTTCAAGACGAGACAGCGTTGATCATCATAATATTCCCTATATCAAGCTAAGATGTTTGATGTATAAAACAAAAATGTTTTATACGTGAAATAGAATGGCTTTGTATATGAAATAATTGGGGTAGGCTACAGGGGTTCAGGGGTTACGTATTAGGAGTATATGCATAAGTTAATGACTCTGTAAATAGTGGAAAGTAGTGGCAAAAAAGCCCATTTATAACAATATGATATTCAACACTATATAAAAGCGAAAACTTAGTTGCAACTAAGCGATCGGCGAGTTGCAACTAAGCAAATGTCGAGTTGCAACAAAGCAAATGCTTAGTTGCAACTAAACTTTTGACCACTTAGCTGTTGTAACAATGATCTTATACAAGCTATTGAGTATAATGGAGTAAGGACCTCGTCAGAGGTCCCTCTTAAATAGACACAGGTCGGAGGGGCGTTAGCCCCGAACGACCTGTGTGTAAGAGCATATTCAGCACCTCCTTGACCCCAGCTGAGGGGTCCGGCCTAGAGATAGGGTTGTCCGACCCCTCGGCCGGGGTCGCAAGGGTGTTTTACACGTATCAATACACAGGTCTTCGGCACTCCGTGCCTTGACCTGTGCCTATTTAGCACGGACCTCTGCCGAGGTCCTTACTCATAGACACCCCGCTAAAATCCATACGGTAAGAACTTTCCAATGCATTACCTCTGGGCAGGCTGCTAGGTCGTCTTCCCCAATTAAATTTAGTCTTAACAGCCCCTTGCCAAACGACCTTCTTATGTAAGGATTAGAAGCGAAGGGTCTTAGGACGCCCTTTGGAGATGGTGTAGCTCTTGATGGCTCCTGTAGTGGGGTGTTTTAGTCGGATAGTGGTGCGATTGAGTTGAGTAGAGAGGGTCACCTGTTTTGGTTTGCCATTGCTCCAAGTGAGGTCTACCATGGCACCACCTCTCACTCTGAGCTGACGGAAGCTGCCACTTTGCCAAGTTGGGGGTAGGGCTGGCAATAGCTCCACAAAGCCATCTTGACTTTGGATGAGCATCTCCGAAATAGCCGCGATACCACCGAAGTTACCATCAATCTGAAAGGGTGGGTGGGCACAGAATAGATTGGGATAGGTACCTCCGCTATTTTCTGCTGGTTGTAGTAGGCTCTTCAGTAGCTTATGTGCTCGTGCTCCATCTTTGAGCCTAGCCCAAAAGTTGATTTTCCATGCTCTTGACCAACCTGTTCCCCCATCGCCACGACGGTTGAGAGTCTCCATCGCAGCCTTGGCGAGGTCGGGCGTACTATTCGTAGAGATGGTGTTGCCTGGGTAGAGAGCATAGAGGTGAGAGACGTGCCGGTGGTGTGGCTCCACCTCTTGATAGTCCTCCAGCCACTCTTGCAGATATCCTTTGGAGCTTATCTGGTTGGGTGCTAATCGTGGTAAGATTGCCTTAGCCTTGGCTGTCCACTCGTTTTCTATCCCAAGGATAGCGGCCGAAGTTATGAGGTTGGTGAGTAGCTCTCGCACAATTTGGTTGTCCATAGTCGCCCCCATACAGATATAGAGGGGGGTCTTGCTACCAGGTAATATGTATCCATTTTCGGGCGAAGAGGTAGGAGCCGTGACTAGCCAAGCGTGCGACGGCTCCTCAATAAGGGAAGTGATGAAAAACTTTGCCGCCCCCTCGAGCATAGGGTAGTACCTACGCAGGAACTCACGATCGAGAGTAAAGGCGTAGTGATCCCAAACGTGTTGCATCAACCAGGCACCGCCCGTATTAGTGGCACCCCATGACGCACTCTCACCAGGGGCGGTAAAACTCCAAGGGTTGGTCATCATATGAGCTGTCCACCCCTCGGCATTGTAGTAGGTCTTGGCGGTTTTGGTCCCACTCTCCACAAGAGACTCTGCCAGTCGATAGAGGGGCAAGGTGTGGTCGCCTAGTCCTGCCACTTCAGCTGGCCAGTAATTCATCTGTAGGTTGATGTTGAGATGGTAGTCGCCATTCCAAGGGAGTTGAGTGCCACCTGCCCACATTCCTTGTAGGTTGAGGGGTAAAGCATCGGGGCGAGTGCCTGAAATCATAAGGTAGCGACCGAAGTTGTAGTAAAGCTCTACGAAAGCAGGGTCCTCATCCTTTTGGAAGCGTTGCAGTCGCTCGTCGGTGGTGAGCGACTGATGATCTACTTTGCTATCAAGATGGATAGCTACTCGGTGGTACTTCTCTTGGTAGCTTTGGAGGTGGTGGGAAAGCAGCTCTTGCCAATTCCCGTGAGATAGGTCGCTTTTGCCTGGCAATAGAGAGGTGGTATTGCCGATTAGTAGAAGCACCTCATCGGCATTCGTCACCTTGAGCCCTCCCTCGGCGATAGAGACCTCTCCACCTATGGGGTATATCTTGAGTTGTGCTTTGTAGGTGACTCCTTTGTCGGTTCCCCAACCATCTTCCAATTGCCCTTCAAGGGTTATCTCATCGGGTGCGATTGAAAGTTGATATTGACTTGGTCGCCAAAGCTGCGTGGTGAAGGAGATCTTACCCTTTTGACTTGCAGTGAGCCGAATGGCTAGTACGTCCTCCTTGCCATGGCTGGCAATGTATTCGCGGCGATACTCCACCTCTCCCATTTTGAAAGAAGTAGTGAGTAGTGCTTCATCTAGATCTAGCTGGAAGCGGTAGTCACTGTAAGAGCTATCGGGTAACTGATGCTGTAGATTGAGCCAGCCGAGCATCTGGAAAGAGCCGTAGGGGGTGGTGGCCGATTGGCCATGGTTGCTTCCTTTCCCCCCGCAGACAAAGTGCTGATAGACGAGGTCTTGGGCCAACTGGCTATCTCCCTTTAAGAGTGCCTCACGGATACTGGGGAGATAGTTGCTTGCCCCTTCTTTCCACTGAGTGGGGTCGTAGCTACCGCTCCACATACTGATATCATTGAGGATAATTCGCTCATTGGCGATACCTCCATCGGGCATCATACCGAGCCGTCCATTACCTAGCGGAAGTCGCTCCTCCCATCTAGTCGCAGGGTGATCGTACCACAAGATGTGCTCCTGAGCGAGTGCCTGAAGTACCACAAGAAGGCTACAAAGGAGGAGTGCAAATCTTTTAGTCATTACTGTTACCTATTGATATGATTCTTATGCGAGTGCAAGTTAAGCAAATAATTGCATATGCTCTGACCCTATTTCAATGACTGAGTATGTAACTGGTTTCTGTCCCTTTTCTTATTGAGAAGCATAATATGATAGCTTTTATGTCTCCTTGATAGAGATCATTGACTTGATAGACTTGTTTTGTCGCTTGGTTTTATTATGTTGTCTCGTAAAGATTGGCTACATTTGTGGTATAAAATCTTTAATTAATCATTAAATAATAATTGACCCTATGGCTCTTAAGTTTATGACTGCTGATGAAGCAGCAAAGTTTGTACACCACAATGACAATGTGGGGTTCAGTGGATTTACACCTGCTGGATGTCCAAAGGTAATTCCTGCGGCTATTGCACGTCATGCAAAGTCCGAGCATGAAGCTGGACGTCCTTTCCAGATAGGTGTTTTTACTGGTGCATCAACTGGGGATAGGCTTGATGGTGAGCTGGCTCGTGCAGAGGCTATCAAGTTTAGAACCCCTTATCAATCTAATAAAGATTTGCGTGCCCTTATTAATGCTGGAAAGGTGGACTATAATGATATGCATCTTTCAATGCTTGCACAGGAGATTCGCTATGGTTTTTTAGGTAAGATTGATATCGCTATTGTGGAAGCGGCCGATGTGACCGAAGACGGTGAAATAGTTCCTACCACTGGAGTGGGTATCGCACCTACGATTTGCCGATTAGCAGATAAGATTATTGTGGAGCTCAATGATAAGCACCCAAAGGAGATTCGTGGAATGCACGATATTGCGGAGCTTCAAGACCCTCCTCACAGAGGTACGATTGATATTGTTGACCCTCACGACAGAGTAGGAACTGATTGTATCAAGGTAGATCCTGCTAAGATTGTAGCAGTCGTGAAGACTTCAGAGCCTAACGATGATTCTGCCTTTGCTCCACTTGATGAAGTCACTAAGGCGATTGGTGCAAATGTGGCTAAGTTCTTTGAGCAAGAGATGGCGGCTGGTAGACTACCAAAGGAGTTTTTGCCTGTACAAAGTGGGGTAGGTAATGTGGCTAATGCTGTTTTGGGTGCTATGGGCGATAGTGAGCAGATCCCTGCTTTCAATGTTTACACTGAGGTGATTCAGGATTCAGTGATAAAGCTGATGAAGAAGGGTAAGGTGAAGTTTGCTTCTGGATGCTCTTTATCAGTTTCGAGAGAGGTGATTCAAGATATTTATGCTCACCTTGATTTCTTCAAAGATAAGCTACTTCTACGTCCTCTTGAGTACTCCAATAACCCTGAAGTGGCTCGTCGTATCGGAGTGATTGCGATTAATACTGCATTGGAAGCTGATATTTATGGCAATATCAATTCTACTCATGTGATGGGCACCAAAATGATGAATGGCATTGGAGGATCGGGTGACTTCACTCGCTCAGGCTACCTTTCTATCTTTACCACTCCTTCGGTAGCAAAGAATGGAGATATTAGCTGCTTCGTGCCTATGGTTTCGCACCTTGACCACTCGGAGCACTCTGTGAAGATCATTATTAGTGAGTATGGTATTGCAGATCTTCGTGGCAAGTCACCTCGTCAGCGTGCTGAGGAGATCATCAATAATGTAGTGCATCCCGATTATCGCCAACTGTTGCGTGACTATCTAGCTGTTTCGAAACAGGGTCAGACCAAGGTTAATTTGGATGCTTGCTTTGAATTCCATCGCAAGTTCCAAGAGACTGGGTCAATGAAGAATGCCGACTTCTCCCCTTATAAGAAATGAGACTTATAAGAAGAATATATCCTGTCACGCTTCTAGTAGCCATAGTGCTACTAGGAGCGTGTTCTCAATCCAAGAAGGAGGATCAAAAGACGGAGATAAAGGGGATAGAGTTCCCTAACCCACCTGCTTTGATTACCGAGCCTATGGATAGAGCAGATTATATCCTCACACACCTCTTTGATGGTGTGACGGAAATAGATACTGTGCTAATGGGCTCTTCGGATGAGAGAGAGCAGTTTTTCGCCAATTATTTTGCCATTAACCTTAATGCTAATGAACAGGCTCAAAGGGAGACGATTCGCCAGTTCTATCAATTGGCTACACCTGCGATGGATTCTATTGGGATGAGACTCGTTAGTAAGTATTACGGTGAGCCAAATTCGCCCTTTTTCGATGAGGCAAGTTATTTACTGATGACTGAGGAGGCAGAAAAAGCTGGACTGCTGGATGAGGCGGAACAAATTAGATTGGCGGATCGCAAGGCTTTATTTTTACGAAATAAAGTAGGTGAGAAGGCAGAGAACTTCGACTATGTTTTGGCTAATGGTCGCGAAACATCCCTATACAATAGTGTCTCTGGGCTTACTCTTTTGCTCTTTTATGATCCAGAATGCGATACATGTCACAGTACATTATATGCTCTATCTAGTGATCCTAAGGTAAAAGAGATGGTGGATAATGGTCTCCATATACTCTGTATCTACGCTTTTGGAGATGAGGAGTCTTGGCGTCATCACCTTTCTGAATTGCCACCGTTTGCTACTGCTGGTATGGATAAAAAGGGGGTGATTTTGAGTGAAAGTCTTTACGACCTCAAAGCCCTACCTACGATCTACCTTCTAGACGAGAATTATCGCGTACTTATGAAGGATGTGATTCTTGATGATTCCGTCCTTAATGAGATTGAGGAGCATATCTGCTATTAATATTAATTATTTGTCGATAAAATGAAAGGAATAGTGCTTGCAGGTGGGGCTGGTACCCGTTTATATCCAGCGACTAAAGCTTTTTCGAAGCAATTGATACCCTTGTATGGTAAACCAATGGTCTACTATCCAATCTCGGTCTTGATGCTTGCAGGCATTCGTGAGATTATGATCATTACCACGCCAGATGACCAGCCCCTTTTTAAGAAACTATTGGGAGATGGTCGTCAGTTTGGCATCCAGCTATCGTACAAAATACAGGAACGGCCTGAGGGGATTGCACAAGCTTTCCTCCTAGCTGAAGATTTTTTGCAGGGTGATGATGCATGCTTAATTTTGGGCGACAATGTGTTTTATGGTCAATCGTTTGACCGCATTCTACGGCATGCGATCCAAACAGTGGAGGAGAAGAATGAGGCGGTAGTATTTTCATACTATGTTCGTGACCCAGAGCGATATGGAGTGGTAGAATTTGATGCAGAGCATAAGGTGATCTCTATTGAAGAAAAGCCTAAAACCCCTAAGAGCAATTATGCTGTAGTGGGACTTTATTTCTATCCAGGTGATGTGGTAGACCAAACTCGTAAGGTGAAGCCTTCGGCTCGAGGGGAGTTAGAGATAACCACTCTTAATCAACTCTATTTAGAGCAAGGTCGCCTTTCTGTTCAAACTCTCGGCAGAGGATTCGCATGGCTCGATACTGGTACTTTTGAATCGCTACACGAAGCTGGTGAATTCATTAGGGCTATAGAAAAGCGCCAAGGGTTACAGGTCGCAAACCTAGAGGAGATAGGGTACAACAAAGGGTGGATCTCTCGCGAGGAAGTAATGAATGTGGCCAGTCAATACAAAGGAAGTGACTACGCTGCCTATTTACTTAAGCTACTGAAATAGCTTTTTCACCTCTTTCTTCCCTACTTTAACACAAAAAAGAGTCGATTAGTTTGGTAGTTTGAATTATTGTAGGTACCTTTGCAGAGCATTTGAGAGAAAGATAAGATAATCTATCGAGCTCTCGGGTGTAGGACTTATCGGGGTGTAGCGTAGTCCGGTTAGCGCACCTGGTTTGGGACCAGGGGGTCGTGAGTTCGAATCCCACCACCCCGACAAAAAGAAGAGAGGAATACTTAGTATCCCTCTCTTCTTTTTTTTATATCTAGTAGCGGGGTGCTGCTTCAAATTGATCTTATTTAAGAGAAGAGCACTCTAAAAGCTTCACCTACTTGCTTCACAGGAATCAATTGGATATTCAATTTATCCATCTCTAATCCAAGAAGGTTATCAGCGGGGAGTATCATCGACTTAAAACCAATCTTCTCAGCCTCTGTGATTCGTTGTTGTATACGAGATACTGCACGTATTTCACCACTAAGCCCCACCTCTCCAGTGACACAAGTCTCTCTGGAGATAGGAAGGTCTAGGTTGCTTGATAATACTGCCGATAAAACAGCTAGGTCAAGAGCAGGGTCTTGAATGGTAAGTCCACCAGCGATATTAAGAAAGACATCCTTTTGCACCAACTTGAAGCCTGCTCGCTTCTCCAGTACAGCTAGCAGCATATTTGTGCGCCTATAATCAATGCCAGTAGAGGAGCGTTGAGGATTGGCATAGACTGCCGAGCTCACCAAGGCTTGTACCTCTACAAGTAGAGGGCGAATTCCCTCAATCGTCACTCCTACGCAGCTACCAGATAGCTCACCCTGTGTCCCTGAGAGTAGCATCTCAGAGGGGTTGGTTACCTGCCTGAGTCCGTCGCTTTTCATCTCATACAGTCCGATTTCAGCGGTATTGCCAAATCGATTCTTAAGGGCTCTCAATATTCTATACTGATGGTTTTGATCACCCTCAAATCTTATGACTGTATCTACTAAGTGCTCCAACACTTTTGGCCCCGCAATACTTCCTTCCTTTGTAATATGCCCAATCAATATGATGGGCAACTCATATTCTTTTGCAAAGGAGAGTAGGGCAGCTGTGCACTCCCTAACTTGCGAAAGTGAGCCGGCAGAGGAGTCGCTACGACTGGTCTGTATAGTCTGGATGGAGTCGATTACTAGGAGGTCTGGCTCTACTTCTAGTGCTGTCTCCATAATCGTCTCCAGTTGAGTCTCGCCATAAAGTAGGCAGTGCTCCACTGCATCGGCATCGGTTAGTCGTTCAGCCCTAAGTCGTATCTGACCTGGACTCTCTTCACCACTAACATAAAGCGTTTTGAGGTTACTATTCCTCACCACACTCTGCAATATCAGTGTACTCTTACCAATACCTGGCTCTCCACCAAGTAAAACCAATGAGCCCTTAACCAATCCACCGCCCAACACCCTATTGAGCTCGCCATCAAGCAGGTCCATTCGTGTGGCGGTATCACCAGCTACCAAACTTAGTGGTACTGGAGACTTATCCTGTAGCGGTTTGTCTTTTCGGATTCTTAGCCCTGGCTCCTCTGCTCTGACTGTGTACTCCTTCAGCGTATTCCACGCACCACAAGCGGGGCACTTACCTACCCACTTGGGAAAGTCGGCACCACAGTCAGTGCAGAGCCATACGAGCTTATCTTTCTTCATTATCTATTATTAGTAGACACGCTCTAGTGGTTGTGTCGTGCAGCGTAATAGACCACCTAATTTGCTCACCTCTCGGTAAGGGATAGGAATGGTCTTGACGTTTCTACGATTGAGCCATCCTTGCAATCTCTTGAAGGTGCTATCAATGATCACTGTATCATTGGCAATGCTAAAGACATTAGGATTCATCTCGTACATCTCCTCACGGCTGATAATACAAGTATTCTCAGGACCGAAAATAGACATAATGTACTCCCAATCCTCCACATGTCTAAAGGCACCAGGGAATAGAATACACTTATCCTGACCAATAGGCTGGAAGCAACAATCTAGGTGCAATACGCCAGTGTATGGATCGGTATCGTGCTTGATTAGCTCAATAGGAATAATGTCCTTTTGAGGGAATAGGTCTTTAAGAAAGCCTATAGCATACTTATTGGTCCTTGCCATTTTGTAATTGCTATAGTTTGGGCTTAAGTAAGTACCCAAAAATATCTTATCGTGCATCAAGATCACATCACCACCCTCTATATGTACATGCTCTGGGGGCACAATAATCTTGCTTTGATCTAGATCTTCATAGATCTTATCGTATGCCCTCATTTCAGCCTCGCGGTCGGGAATGATATTGGCACGAATCATCTTGTCCTCAATCACAAAAGCGACATCTCGGGCAAATATCTGATTTACTCCAGGTAGCTCTTGTGGTCTCAGCACCTCCACACCAGCCTCTTTCAAGGCTTTCGCTAGACCCTCAACTTCCCTCTCCAGCGCTTCATCAGTCGGATAGGTGCCTGCAATCAGCGTGCTATAGCTCTTGGCATCGTACGCCTCATCCAATGTGGGCACAGGTCCAGGATTGGTTCCTAGACCTACTATTACAGATTTCAGGGTGCTTGTCTCGTCTTTTACGTTTAGATTTCTCATAATTATTTATTGCAAATAAATTTGATGTATTCCTTGCAGTTAGTTTTTAGTCGCTCAGCAGATCCCTCTCCTTCTGCTCCATAAAAGGCAAAGTAATCCCCACCACGAGCTTTTACAAAGCCTGCCGACCCTTGTACGAAAGAGAGGTAGGTACTTAGTGGAGTTTGGTTAAAGGCTACTTCAGGTGCCCCGCAAGAGGTGGCAGCCTCAATAAGTTTCCCTTCAAGAGCGTGAGGGCAATCGCCCCATGCCCAGCCTTCGGCCCAAACAGTATCCATCCATAGCTTTAAGATAGCTGGCGGCATATACCAGTAGAGTGGAAATTGGAGGACGATTCTATCGTATTGCTCCAATAACCTTTGTTCGCTTTTAAGATCAAAGGTGCCATCCTCCCTTATCACATCACCAAGGTTGTGTATCTTTAGTTGCTCTCCTTCATAAGGTCTTAGAGCCTCCACCCAAGCTTTATTTACTACAGAGCTTGCTAAGTCAGGGTGTCCTACAACGACTAATGTCTTCATTATATCAATCAATATAGATTTCTTAATTATTTATTATCCACAAATTTACCTACAATAACCGAGATTATTGGTATCTTGAGGGCAGAAGAAGAGTAAAAATGATTTATGTAAATATTATGGCACATAAAGTATTAGAGGGTAAGTCGGTTGGCTTCCAGAAAGAGTACTTTCTTAATACAGCATCGGCCCATAGCATTTGGAACCAGATTTCCACAGCAAGGGGGTTATCGGAGTGGTTTGCACCTAAAGTAGATATCACTCAGGACCTCATCCATATATTTTGGGACGACCAAGGGGATGATAGGGTGGCAACAATCAATAAACGTATACCTAATAAGTTGATAGAATGGAGGTGGAACGACGACCCCGAAAGCTATATACGTATGGAGATTGTCACCTCAGAGCTATCCAATAGCACCTCTCTAATGGTTGATGATCACGACAAGGGATTAGAGACGGAGTCGCTAGAGCAAATTTGGATGGCACACGAAGAGCGATTATTGGCCAGCTTAGGAATCCTCTAGCCTTAGCAATCAAACCCCTTTCGACTGAGCACTCCTTTTTGATAGTAGTGCTTTACCTCTTGCATATCTGTTACAAGATCTGCGAGTGCCAATAACTCACTAGGTGCATACCGACCAGTGATGATCACTTCACGGTCACCCTCAATACTCTTAAGAGCATCCAATACTTTTTCCAGTGGTAGTAGCTTCATGTAAAGAGCGATATTGAGCTCGTCTAAGATGATGAGGTCGTACATCTCCCCCTCTCTGTTTCGCAAAAGTGTAGCACACCGATCAAGCCCTCTCTCCGCCATAGCATAGTCTTCATCAGTAGCCTCACGATTGAGGAGACAGCTAGCACCCCATTGCTCTATCTTGAGGCGGTCTTGAAAGTAATCTTCAATAAAGCATTCGCTATATCTCATATCCTTAACGAACTGAGCTATATATACCCTTTTGCCCGCACCCAATGCCCTTAAAGCCATACCAAAAGCTGCAGTGCTTTTGCCCTTTCCATTGCCAGTATATACTTGTATCATCCCTGCTTTTGTACAATAGAGATCCAAATAGCCATAAGAGCTAAGGCTGCGATCAATGCCACGAGTAGAAGCAGTAATTTACGCCATCGCTTTTTGCTATCTCTTTGCGTTATATCCTCTAGAGACCCCTCTTGCGAAGGGAGTATATCTGCCTCTACAAGTGCTTTTATGGCTTCAGCTGCATCCTCTTCTCTCACCATGAGAGATACCCCCACCGACATTCCCGGTATGGCATTAGTAAGTGCATTCTCTACTCTCACAAAAAAACCTCTATCCTGTAGTAGAGTGTATGCTAGGTTTACGTAGCTTTCGTCGTACGAATTGAGCACCTCAACTAGTCCTCCTCTATTTTTCAACTCCTCCATAAGTTACTCGATTTCCTTAATAAGTTGTTGTGCTAGATTCATGCCTTGGGTGATACGGTTGGCCATTCCTATGCCATCAATCACACCCCCTGCTATGTGCAGTCCTGGATACTCTTTTTCAATGGCCTTCATATCCTTCTGTCGCTTTTCTGTCGCTAGGTCGTACTGAGGGATCGCCTTTGGATAGTGAGCAATGTGCACCATGTCGGGGGTAATAGACCGAGGTATCTTCATCATATCATAAAGTTCATTGAGTCCCACCTGCTTCTGCTCCTCAAGTGGAGTGTCTAGCACTAATCCTTTATTCCTTAGGCCACCCATAAAGATGGTAAATAAGGCTCCATCAGGGTAGGGGGTTCGATCCTTGAAGCAAGAACTTGGGAAGAGAATCCCCAGCACCTTTCGTTGCTCCTTGCTGGGAACCAAAGCACCAAAGGCGGCTCTCGGAATATCGGGCAGATGGTTAAAGCCTACACAGACTTCCGTGATAGGAGCGTAGGGAAGGGTGGCGATACGTGTCATCTTGCTAGCGATCTCCTCTCTGAATAACTTTGGAAGTATATCGGCTCTCACAGTGGTGACCACTTTAGTGGATGAAATGGTGTGTTGGTCGCCACTCTTATCTACAAAGGTGGTTTGCCAACCATTTTCTGTCGGGGTGATACAGATATCCTGGGCTTCGAGAACCACCTCACCAGTTCTGCTTATTTTTTTGCCGATGTCCTTGACTAGTTCTTCTAGACCCCCAACAGCCGAAAAGATCTTTTTCGTTGCTTTGCGGTCTCGGTCGCTCTTTGGCTCGGATGCCTTTTTGATGGCCCCTCTGATAAAACTACCGTAGTTTTGCTCCAGATTATAGAGCTTTGGCAATGCTAGTCGGGTCACTAATTGATAAGGATCGCCCGCATAGATCCCCCCAATAAAGGGGTCAATGGTATAATCCACAATCGTCTTTCCAAGCCTGCGCTCCGCAAGCTCACCCACTGTCTCATTAGGGTTGGTTCCCTTTTTTCTAAAAGGTTCAAAAGGTAGGCCCAACTTATCTTTAAGGCTGTAGAGTGGGGTGGTGAGCCCACTCCATGGGCCATTGGGGATAGAGTGAAAGCGATCCTCCTTCCAAATCCATCGATCGTTGGCATTGGCACAAGCCTCCTCAAGCAGGGCATCTGGTGCCGCATACTCAAATAGCTCTGCCACCTCGGGAGAAGATACGGTGCCAGTATTGGGGCCCACTTCATACGTAAAACCATTCTCCTTGAGTGTCTTTATCTGCCCCCCAAGCCTATCCTTTGCTTCGAGTAGGATAAAAGACTTGCCCTCTTTCTCAAGCTCTGCAGCAAGCGAAAGACCAGTTATACCACCACCGATGATCACTATTGGATAGTGATTTTGTATATTATTCATCGCCTATATATTTATGTGCATTAATCGTTTGCTACAAATTTAATAATTTCTTGCTACACAAGAGCAATAAAATCTCTTATTATCATGCGTATGAAGCAAATAGAAAGTAGTTGAGGGTGGACAGATAGCCGACAATATTCAGAGTTATAAGTAAGCGATTGTTGAGATGCAACAAAGCATTTGCTTAGTTGCAACTCACTGATTGCTTAGTTGCATCTCGCCGATTGCTTAGTTGCAACTTAAAATACGCCTTCCTAACTAACTGATTTATAGAAGGATAAATAGAGCAAAAAATGGTGTGTAAAACTGAAATGTTTGGTGTATAAAGTAGAAATGTTTTAGGTATGAAACAAAAACGTTTTGTGTATAAAACTTTTTGTGTTGGGATATTATTGGTAACTTTGTAGTGTAATCCTAGCGGGGATGACTGGTTTTGACAGCATGTAGAGGTGATGCGTAAGCACGTAGTGCATCGTTGACTGGCACTTTAATCATAGTCCTCAAAGCTTTTTAAGTGGCGAAAATAATTCTTACGCTCTTGCAGCGTAACCGAAGTTTAGTAGGTTACTGCTCTTGCGCTTGAGCATAGGCTCGCGGCAAGACATCACTCCGATACCGTGATCTCGAGGTGGTCGGATATAGTGGTGCCGGAATATCGGGAAGGGTTGGTAGTGCGTCTTTCACTATCGACGACATTTTAGAGACTAAGCAAGTAGGAGGGTAGCTTTGGCCAAACCTATTTGCCGACAACCAAAGCAAAGCTAAACGTGTAGAAAGCGGATTAGTTCCGTGTTTGGACGAGGGTTCGAATCCCTCCATCTCCACTAAAAGAGACCGCTCAGAGCCTAATGGCTTTGAGCGGTCTCTTCTTATTCTTTAGCTACACCGGGTAGTTACTATGCTGGTAATGATTCAAGAGATATAGGAGATTATAGCTCATCTATCTCGTTGACGATCTCCTTCATGTCGCCTATTTCACAAGATGTGGAGATTAATCGATCGGTGAGGTAATCTAGGTCATAAGACAAGTTGTATGGTGAAGCATTACCTATTGTGGAAAAGGAATTAATGATATACTCATAATGGTGGTTGCGTACGACACCAAAATACC
>NZ_AQVC01000030.1 GCF_000372405.1 Porphyromonas somerae DSM 23386
AGTAAGCGAGAACTCAACACCTGTATTTCTCATAGAACCGATGTTCTTTGGCATATATGGGAAACCAGTACCACGCTCTAGTGGCTCATTGAAGAGTAGGTCGGTGGTCTTACGAGTAAAGAACTCCACCTCTCCAGTCAGTCTATCTTGGAATAGTCCAAACTCAAGACCAAGGCTTAGATTAAGGTTCTTCTCCCAAGTGATGTCAGGATTGCCCTTAAATTTATTGGAGATACTAACATTGCTTCCGTCTGACTCATAACCATAAAGGTTTTGGTATGGAGTGTACATGCGGTAGCCATCATTATCAAGTAGGTTATCGTTTCCTTGCTGTCCGATACTTGCACGTAGCTTAAGATTGCTGATGGTGTTATTATCCTTCAAGAACTCCTCCTCTGATGCACGCCATGATCCACCAAGGCTCCAGAAGGTACCCCAGCGCTTGTCAGGTGCGAATACGGATGAACCGTCAAGACGGAGTGAAGCTGAGAGGTAGTACTTCTCATAGAAGTTACCTGTAAATTGAGTGAAGAAACCCTCTACATTGTAGTTGCGCTCGTAAGAGATTAGGTCGGTTGTCTCACCAAAGGTGTTGAACTCAAGACTGGTTGGAATAATGGTATTCTTCTTAGAGCCGTAAGTGTGCTTTAGGTTCCACTTGTAGAACTCGTGACCAAGTAAAGCTTGCATAGAGAAGTCGCCAAATTTAGCGTCATAAGTAAGCACTTGGTTCCAGTTTATTGTGGTATAGTTGTCAAAGTTCTTCTCAAGGATACCTCTGTAGTCCTTACCGTCACCCATTCTTGGGTTGATAAAGTAATTGGTGAGGTCATTGTTTTGGTAGTAGTTGAAGGTCGTATTGAATTTGAAACCTGCACCAAAGTCAATGTCTGCCCTTGCAGTTTGGTTGATATAGAGACTTCTATAGTTATCTCTATTTAGTTCAGACTCACCTATGATGTTCTTACCACCAGAATACTTTCTCGCACCATTGATTCCAGGACGGGCATCACCAGTATCATAGATCTTTTCACCAGTCTCTTTATCCATCATAATCTTACCATCTTTGTCGTGTGCATAGACTGGGTAGATTGGAGCGATGTTGCGGGTGAAGTTGAATACGTTGGAGAAAGCATTACTAGACTCATTACCGAAGTTACCTTGTGTATATGAGATCAGTGAGCTTGCAGTAAGCTTTAACCAATCGTACATCTCAGTCTCATAAGATAGGCGAGAAGAGATACGGTCGAAGGCGTTCTTGATAACATAGCCTTGGTCGTTTAGATAACCTACTGAGAAGAAGGTCTTGGATTTCTCTGAACCACGAGTGAGTGATNGGTTATACTCTTGTCTCATCTTTGGAGACATTAGGAGAGCTGCCCAATCATTGAAGTTGCTGGCATCCTCATACTTGATCTTAGCATTTGGATTCATTACACCATTGTTATCAAACAGTTGGTTGTCAGGTACATTGTAAATGTTGTAGCCTAGACGTCCAATTAGTGAATTGCCTGAAAGATCATTGCCACCGTAGTTAGTCAGCGTACCAGAGGTGATCTGATTGGCTTGCTCTAATGTAGGGAATATTGGATCTCCATTAGTATCTTCACCTAGTGCTATCCCGCGGTTTTGGTTACGGAATGCTTCCCAATAGTAAGAGTAGTATTGAGCTGGGTCTGTAACAGTATCATACTCTGGCACACCTCTTTGGTTCACACCAAGGCGAGCTTCAAAGTTGACTGTAGTTTGTCCTGCACGACCACTCTTGGTGGTGATGATGATCACACCATTGGCACCACGAGCACCATAAAGAGCAGCAGAGGCAGCATCCTTAAGTACGTTGATAGATGCGATGTCGCGAGGGTTAATAGAGTTGATATTTCCGTCGTAAGGAGCACCATCTAGGACAATAAGTGGGTTGTTAGAGGCGTTGATAGATCCCACACCACGGATTCTAATAGAGGTTTTAGAACCAGCCGAACCACTAGCAGAAGAAAGCTGAAGTCCAGGAACCATACCCTCAAGAGCTTTTACAGCATCAGGAGCTTGAAGCTTTTCTAGCTTCTTTGAATCCACTACGACCGCTGATCCGGTGAATGACTCTTTCTTCGCAGTACCATAAGCTACCACGATCACGTCGTCGAGGAGCTCAGTGTCGGGCACTAGCTTGATTCTTAGGGTTGGTGCTGCAGCTACCTCTTGTGTTTTGTAGCCTACATAGCTGACGATAATTAGCTCGCCTTGCTTAGCTTTTAGGGTAAAATCGCCATCCATTCCGGTCATGGTTCCTACTGTTGCGTCGGACTTAAGTCTTACGGTTGCGCCGATGACTCCGTCTCCACGCTCGTCAGTGACGATACCTTTGACGGTGATGGTCTGTCCTAATGCCGAACCTATCGTTAGGAGGCAAAGGGAGATAAGCATTAAAATCTTACTTTTCATACCATTTACTTGTTTGTTAATTGTTTTGTATTGCTCTCGTTAATATTATTTCTTTGCTCACACTTGAGCTATTTCTCATTTTCTCTAGGGTTGTGTGTGTTTATCTCTATTTATGTGTCTGATTTTTATTATCTCTCTCTATTTAGGGTGGGTTTCAGTGCGAAAACATCTCAAATAGAGCTCTTACAAGCCAAAGGTATAATAATTTTTCGAGATTGCCAAAAAATAGGTTAAGAAAATGATGGGGTGGGGGGCAAGGTGCCTAATCGGTGGGGGGTACCTAATCGGACAAGTCGGACGAGGCGGACAGGTCGGACGCCCCTCCGACGCGGACGGAGTGCATAATCAACGGCTATGGTGGAAGTAGCAGAATGGATGAGATGCAAGGCGCTGAGGATGAGGGCGAAGGGAGCGTACTTGCGTACGTGACTGAGCACGAATTCCGAAAGCAACGCAGCAGATCGCCATTTTGCAACTTCCACTGGGGGAGGGGTTACTGAAGGGTGGAGGCGAGGAGCTTGATGTGGCGAACCATGCTGAGGAGACCATTGGAGCGTGTAGGGGAGAGGTGCTCTTTGAGGCCTATCTTGTCGATGAAGTAGAGGTCGGCATGGAGAATGTCGGCCGGGGTTTGTCCGCTAAGTACTTTTAGGAGCATGGCGATGATGCCTTTGACGATGACGGCATCGCTATCGGCCTGTAGCTGCAGGCGGTTATCGGCATCTAGCTCTCCTGAGATCCATACTCTGCTTTGACACCCTTCGATAAGGTGCTGTGGTGTTTTCTCACTTTCGGGCATAGGGTCTAGTTCATTACCCATCTCTATAATCATCTCGTAGCGATCCATCCAATCGTCGAGGAGTGAAAAGTCGGCAATGATTTCGTCTTGAATTTGATTGATAGTCATATTATATATAATGTGTATTTAATGTCCGTTGTCGGTTATAAGTGGGGTAGAAGTCCTTGTTTTGGCTCCTCAGGGGTAGGCTCATCGTGGTGGTTGAGTTTGCGAAGCCGTTGCTTAATCCGCTGTAGCACACGCCCAGAGAGGGTGCGAGGGGCATCACGGAGAAAGCTATTGATGTGTCGCTTCTTCTTCTCGGGTGTGATCTCCTCCATCGGTATCATGATAGCGGTCTCAAGGACGTCACCGAAGAAGGGGTTGTAGCTGGAGCCAAATACCATCAGTGCCTCGGAGAGGCCTATATAAGTATTGACGAGAGGGGGGATCGTGGTGCCCATCTCTCGGATCGCTTGGCTCATGTTCTTGTAGTCCTTCTTGTGGTCTTGACCCGTGATGATCTGCTGTAGTTGGTCGATGGGTGTCTCGTACTGGATGGGGTATTTGCTGGTGACGAGTGGAACCTTTGGGGTAAAGTAGGTATCGAGATAGTAGTAGATGAGGTCGCGAGCCTTGGTATTGTAGCTCTGATACATGGTGACTTTGCCAAAAAAGTATTGGCAATCGTCGTGGATCAGCATAAGGGCTCCGAGGCCGTCCCAAAGGTTGTCGAGGGTAAAGATGGAGCGAGGTAGTCGACTCTTTTTATTGCCATCCAGGGAGGTGTTTTGGTTCTCCACCGTGACGAAGCTACGCCCTAGCTCTATGGTCTTGGGGAGATACTCCTTAATAAATAGAGGGTCGAATTGGAAGATCTCTCCACTCGAAAGATGTGTCTCGTAGGTGCCATCGGGCTGTTTCTCTATGGCGTTTTTGCAGAGGATGTATCGGTACCCGCCGAGGATCTTTTGTGCCTCGGGGTCCCAGACAACGAGCTGCTGGTAGCCATTGGGTCGGAGGTCCAGCTCATCGATATCGGCTGCTTTGCCAGTGCCGCCTCCGCCTGCCCTAAAGGCCTCTTCTCTTAGTCGGCCTATCTCGAGCATGGTATTGGGGGCTTCGTTGGCGTGGAAAGTATAGAGTTCGTTTTTAGCTCTATTTGTTTTGCGTAGCATCAGCTGCTCGTGTAGCTCGCTACGAATGATTCGAGGGTCTATTGGTGATATGATTTTAGCCTGTCCCATGCGGATGTCTATGTGTTATTCGGTGTATTTTTGTGGAAAGTTGTAGAGGCTGTCTCTTAGTTGGCGGGCAAATTCTGTTGCCTCTTTGGGTGAGGGTAGTTCTTCGTAGGGGATAGGGTCGCCTACGTAGATGCGGAAGTGCTTCCCCTTGGCACGGATCAATTCACTGGGGAGTAGAATCAGTTCGGCATTGAACTTCCAACCACTCTTGGCTCTTCGCTTCGCCCATTTGTAGAAGCGTGGGCTATTTTCGCCCTCAAAGTAGAGGGGTACGACCTGTCGCTGGTGCTGTGCTGCCATGCGGACAAAGCTGGGGAGCCACTCGGTATCGTGTACCTTGCCTTCGCTATTCATACGGCTGCAGAGACCAGCAGGAAAGGTGAGTATCTGTTGGTCGCTCTCCAGGGCTTCATTGATCAGTTTGATCGATTGGCGTGCCTGCTGACCATATTTATTAATGGGGAGGAAGGTGTCTCGGAATTGGTAGACGTACATGAGGACGTCGTTGACCATAATCTTGAGTTGCCCACCATAGTGCCCACCGAGTAGGGCGGCGTAGATAATCCCGTCGGCACCTCCAAGGGGGTGATTGCTAACGAAGAGGGTGCGCTCCTCGGGCTTAGGGAGTCGCTCCGCACCGATGATGTCGCAGGTGATGCCAAGGTAGTCCATAATCTTGTACCCCATTGAGACGCCCCCCACCTCGTGCTGTAGCTCCATCATCTGATTGAGCTCCTCCTCATGGATCAATCGCTGTAGCCAGCGGTAGAGAAACCCTGGGAGATAGCCTTTGTATTTGCTCTGTATCGCCTTCTTGATATCTATCTTCTTTTCGCTCATAGCATTATTTCATTAAAGGGTGAGGGGGTGGTGGGTGAAGAAGGTGCGGGTGGTGGTGAGGTCCTTCTGGAGTTGGCCCTGTAACTCCTGGAGGGAGGCAAACTTTTGGTCAGCTCGGATGAAGGCTCTGAAGGCGACTTCGATCTCTTTGTCGTAGAGGTCGCCTTGGAAGTCGAGGAGGTAGGCCTCTATTCTATTAAGCGGGATGCCTTCGGGGGTGATGGTGGGGGTGGAGCCGTAGTACGACATGGCGGGGTAGATACGATCTCCATGCCGCACCTCGGAGATGTAGACACCCTCCTCGGGGAGCGTGAGGGAGGGGTCGTAGGGGATCAGGTTGGCGGTGGGGAATCCTATGGTACGGCCTATCTGCCGGCCTGCTTTTACCCTGCCGGTGATGCTGAAAGGCCGTCCGAGGAGTGCCCCGGCGGTGGAGAGGTCGTTGTGGGCAATCGCTTCTCTGATGCGAGAGGAGCTGACCACGGCATCGCCCATCTGGAAGGGGGTGACGCGCTCTATCTGTAGTCCTAGCTGGCTAAGCCTTTCATCGAATTGGGGGGTGGTGAGGTCGGGTGTCTCCTTTCGGCCGAAGCGATTGTCGTAGCCAAGCTTCATGCCGATCACTCCTCGCTCTATGAGGGGTTGGGCGAACTGTGTGGCGGAGAGGGCTGCTAGCTCTTTGGTGAAAGGGAGGATCAGTAGATGGTCCACCCCTAGCTGGGCAATCAATCGCTCCTTCTGATCCATTGAGCAGAGGGTGTGTGGGCGAGGGAGGTCGGGCCTAAGAAGAGCTAGTGGGTGCTTGTCCATCGTGACCACTAAGCTCTCTGCTGAGAGACGGTGTGCCATCTCCTGAGTGGCTTTGATGAGGTGCTGATGCCCTTTGTGTAGGCCATCGAATAGTCCTATGGTGGCAACAATGGGCTTCCCCGATGCCTTCATCTCCTCTATATGGTGGTATATCTTCATCGTCTTATCCACTGCTCTGGATTGAGTTTGTTTCGTTCTTTCCACACTTGGAAGTGCAGTTTGGTAGCACCGCCGAGCTCTGGGTCGGAGTAGATCTTACCGATCTCCTGCCCCGTCTTGACCTTGGACCCCTTAGAGACATAGACCTCAGTGAGGTTGCTGTAGACGGTGAGGTAATTACCGTGACGCACGATCACGTTGGTATTGAAGCCCTCTACCACAAAGATAGAGGTCACCTCGCCATCAAAGACCGCTCTTGCCTTGGCACCAGGGGCTCCTTGGATGTCGATGCCATTATTATCGATCTGCACATGCTTCAATCGGGCATACTGCTGTACACCATAGTGACCTACGATGCGCCCGCCACCAGTGATAGGCATTGGGAGACGACCACGATTGTCTTCAAACTTCGCAGAGAGCTTCGTCTCCGCCTCCGTCATAGCGTATCCCCCTTTGGTCTTAGCACGCCTTTGCGTTGTGGTGGTTGACTTACCTTTTTGCTTCGCTGCTTCAGCTTTTCGCCTTGCCTCCTCCGCCTCTCGTATCTCCTTAGCGATCTGTGCTTCGATTTGCCTATTGAGGGCTTGGGCCTGTCGGCGTTGCTTGGCTAGCTCTTGCCGTAGCTTCTTCTCCTCGCCTTTGAGAGCTTTCACCTTGGTTTGCACCTTTTGCTTATCTTGCTCCAGCTTGCGCTGCTCCTCTTCTCGGCTTTGTAGGAGGAGTGCCTTCTGCTGTCGGCTCTGCTCTAGCTCTGCTCTCTGAGCGTCGATCTCTTGTCGTAGCTCCTTGAGCTTCTCCCCCTCTTTCCTCTGCCAGGTGGCATACTCTCGCAGATACATCGCCCTCCGCATTCCTTGTGCAAAGTCTTTGGCGGAGAGGATAAATAGGAGCTGGTCCTTCACGTTGCTGCCTCGCTGGAGTGCTCGGAGCGACTTCACGTAGGCCTCCTGACGCTTATCGAACTGCGCCTGTAGGCGGTTGAGCTCCTGCTCTAATGCAAAAAGTTGCTGGTCGGTCTCCTGTACCTCCGCCTCAAGAGTGGTGATCAACTCTTGGCGGTCCTTGATCTGCCCATCAAGGAGAGCGAGCTGCTGTAGCTGCTCCTTGGCAGAGGAGGCGGTTTGCTGTAGTGCTTTATCCACACGTGCTATCTCAGCCTGTATTTGCTTGCGTCGGGCCTCTAGCTTTTGTACCTCCTTGGACTTTTGCTGCGCAGTGGCGTAGCCTGGGAGCAGCCCTACTAGGAGTAAAGCTACCATACAGCGAAACAATAGTTGGCCAGCTCTATTCAAACTCATCATAGTGATTGGATGATCTTATAAATATCCTGTAGGGAGATCCTCTGATACTGAGCGGGTGGAGTGGTCTCCCATGTGCGTGCCTTGCCCTCCTCCATATCTTGTAGGTCGAAACGTATGAGCCCATACCGCTCTGGACCTCCTCTAAACTCTAACTGAATAAGGGTGGGAAGTGGCCGCATCTCTCCTCCCATGCGGAGATGGGTAAAGCGGTCGTAGGTGGCTTGTAGCTCCCCTTCCCCTGGCACGGTTATGGTGGCCGTGTAGAGGTTGAGTGCGGTGTCAAAGAGTAGTTTGATCTGATTGCCACCAGGACGAAGCTGGCTAGAGAAGAGGTAACCCTCCTCGGTTTGTTTCATCTCCATCCGGCGGAGTGCGGTAGCGCCGATCTCCACGAAGTTGAAAGGCTTATTCTCAATCACTGCCTGTAACATCATGGGGTCGATGCCTGGGATCGGCAGATAGCTAGAGAGTTTTCGATGGGCTTCCTCCTGAAGGAGGTAGTACTTATTGAGGCGATCGAGTGCCAGTACGGTATCGTCGGCAACGGTCAATCGCCCTGCCTCCATAAAACCTATCGGGCGGATGGATAGCTCGAAGCCTTTGCCTGGAGCTTGGTACCACCGTATGCCGATGCCGTTCAGCTGGATCTGTTTCTCGGGAAGATCAATATTCAGCGAAACCCTACCACGGGCGGCAATGGAGGGGTACTCTTGCTTTTGGCTATAGAGCTCTATAAACTGCGACTTAGTAAGGTGGGGGTAATGGCCTGCTATCTGCTGAATCGCCTTGCGAGAAGTACCACAACTGGAGAGGAGTAGTAGGAGCGACCAGCAGAGGAGTAGGGTGGTGGTGGAGAGATGGTTATTCCTTTGTTTCATCTTTCTCTATGCTCTTTTGGTCCCGTTCGTGGACGATGTTTTCAATTTTCTTTTCGATTGTTGGTACGTCGCCTCCCGCTTCGAGTGCCTTGCGGAGTGCCTGTAGAGCCTCTTCGTACTCCCCTAGCGCGAATAGGATGTCGGAGTAGTGCTCGTAGTAGAGAGGGTCGGGCTCTTCTTCCTTGCTGATGGCACGCTCCATATAGATCTTGGCAAGTGGATAGGCCTTTTTGAGATAGAGTATCCAGGCGTAGGTGTCGAGGAAAGAACCGTTTTCACTATCATACTGCACTGCTTTTCGTGCCATTTCCTCAGCCCTATTGAGGTCCTCGGGAGTGCCGTGCTTAGTCATCCCGTAGGCGTAATTGTTGTATGCGGTTGGGATGCCTGCTGCCACAGCCTTTTCATAGAATTGGGTGGCTGTTGTCCAATCATCATCTTGTATCAAATCTGCCTTGATGAGTGCTATCTGTCCATACATTGGGTCGCCCTCCTCAACCACCTCAATAGCGTGGTCTACTCTTTTATTAAAGGTGATGCTATCCTCTTTATTCAGCGCCACTAGTGCTGAGTATAGGTTGAGCAATCCATCGTGGGGAATGGACTTTAGTCCTTGAGTAGTGACTTGGTCGAGTTGCTCCACATCCTCTGCATTGGCATACTTCTCCACAAAGTAGTAGTAGGGCGAAGGTAGCTCGGTGCCTTTCTGCACCAGCTGTGAGAATATATTCTCTGCTTGGAGCGTATCAGAGAGGAGTAGGTGGTCGTTGGCCGCGGCTAGTGCAAAGCGATCCTCTTCACTATAGATCTGCTGTAGCTCTAGCTCGGTCTCGATGAGCGTGGGGAGAAGCTTTGTGAGGTCGTTGCTATTGCTACGTGCCGTATTGAGGAGCGATTGAACCCTAATTGGGTCGCTGCCCTCTAGCTGAGCCACTCGTAAGATCTCCGCCTTTACCGCTTCATTATTGCCTTTCATGGCATTGAATGAGGTGGTGATGTTGGAGAGGGCTTCGTTCTCAGGGTCTAGCTTTTGTGCCTTTTGAAGTTGCTCGATGATCTTATCGTCTTCTCCCCGCTTCTCATAGATCGTGACTAGGAGGAGCGTGGTCATAGGCTCATTGGGCTTTTCCTCTAAGCGCTTTAGTAGTATTTGCTCCGCCTCTTCAAGCCGTCCAAGGGCTATTAGTAGCCTGCTTTCGTTGATAATAGATACGATATCCTGTTCGGCTCCGTCTGAACCTCTAATGGCGCTGAGGGCTTTCTCTAGCTGGTTGGAGTTGGCATAGGTATTGGCGAGTTGGAGGCGGACCTCTCGGTCATTGGGTCGTAGCTCAAGTAGCTTTTTCGAGACCCTTTCGGTGCACTCCCAATCCCCAAACTTCTCTGAGAAATCTAGGAGCTTCCTGCCCGTCTGGTAGTCAAAGCCAGAGTATTGGTAGCTCTTCTCTAGCAGATCTAGCCCTCGCTCGTCATTGGCGTGCTGCAATAAAAGCTCTGCCAACCCATCTAGTATTTCGGGCTGGGTGCTATCAACTTGATACGCCATCCAAAGGTGATTGAATAGTGGGGAGGGTTGAAGGTCTGGCCCATTCACCTGTAGAGCACGATCAAATAATCGATTGGCGACACTCGTTTTCCTCGATGGCATATCCTGTGCCGCTAGTGGCCAGTTGGCAACGAGCAGTAGTAGGAAAAGGAGCCCCCGTATAGTCTTTATATTCATGCTTTAATAGTCTCTGCAATGTCTGTAAATTATCCCCTTGGATAATATACAAGTGTAAATATACCAATTTTCGGGTATTTGTAAGGGAATCGCGTGGATTTTAGCAGGGGTGACGCATTAGGAAGAGTCTTACCATGAATGACCTCCAACGAGGGGAGGTCTTCGTATTGATGCCAACTGGTCTTTGTATACACTCTCAGGAATACCACAGAGCATGGTAATGTCCTTCTTGCATCAACCTCATATTCCGTATGCGTGCGGAATGGATTCCGCAGGGCTACGGAATGCGTTCCGCACGCATACGGAATATGCGGAAGGTGTGGTATTCCTGAAAATAGTACACACGGGTTCATGTATTCCTGTTATTGTATACACTGGTTATTTGTTATTCCTGAAAGTGTAGACACCCCGTCTCCTCTATTCCTGAAAAAGTAGACACTGTGGGGGCAATTGTCTGATTTTAATAGGTAAGGACCTCGGCAGAGGTCCCTCTTAAATAGGCACAGGTCGGAGGGGCATTAGCCCCGAACGACCTGTGTGCAAGAGCATATTCACCACCTGCTTGACCCCGGCTGAGGGGTCAGACCTAGATAAGGATGTCCGACCCCTCAGCCGGGGTCGTAAGGGTGTTTTGCACATCGTTATACACAGGTCTTCGGCACTGCGTGCCTTGACCTGTGCCTATTTAGCACGGACCTCTGCCGAGGTCCTTTCTCAAAGACACTCCGCTAACAACCATACGGCGTAGACTTTCTAATGCGTAACCCCTGGGGCGTTGGGGGATTGGAAAAGGCGATTAGTTTAATGAGAATGTTGCACGAAGGATGAGATGCAAGGCGCTGAGGGTTAGGGCGAAGGGAGCGTACTCACGTACGTGACCGAACCCGAATCCCGAAAGCAACGTAGCAGATCGCCTTCGTGCAACAGTCTCTTAATATCACTATATTTGCGTGGAAAATAACATGAAGAATTTATATGAAGGTAAAGATACTATTCGTTTGTTTGGGAAATATCTGTCGTAGCCCTTCGGCTGAGGGGGTGGCGAATCATATTATTGAGGAGAAGGGGTGGCAGGATTTGTTTGAGGTCGACTCGGCAGGGCTCCACAGCTACCATGCAGGGGAGCTACCCGATCCTCGGATGCGTGAGACGGCACAAGCAAGAGGGTATGACCTCACTAGCCGAAGCCGTGAGGTGGAGATGGAGGACTTCTTTACCTATGATTATATCGTGGCGATGGACGACTCCAATGCTACGGAGCTTTATCATCGTGCCCCAACGCTCGAGGCGTCTCGAAAGATCGTAAAGATGCGTGACTACTTCCCTGAGGGGGAGCAACTAGACTATGTCCCTGATCCTTACTACGGCGGTAAGGATGGCTTTGAATTGGTCTTGGATCTTTTGGAGGCTTCTGTAGAGCAGTTTTTAAGGGCGGTAAGCTCTGTTTAGTGGGGACTATGAATGGGCTCATTTAGAGTTGGGCGTGTGGCGAGTTTGTAACTCAGCATTTGTTTAGTTTGTAAGTCAGCGTTGCCTCTGTTTGTAACTCAGTGTTGGCTTAGTTTGTAACTCGACAATTCCTTTGACTGCCACTAAGTTTTAGCCCGTGTGGCACTACTTCCTATGTCCTTAGAGGCCATAAGTCCAATCAAATCTAGTGCCTATTATTGTCGAAATATTCTAGTGTGCGATCCTTGCTGCTGAAAAAGGGTGCTTCGTAGGTTTTGAGAAAAGTGGTACATTTGTGGTGTTGACGCATAAGGCCTAATAACGTTTTTCCTTGAGAGGTCATCTGTCTCGAGGGTATCATCTTGTGTATCATTTATTGTGCGTCATCTGTAGATATGGTAGAAGAAGAGCAAAGTCCAGCCCTACACGAAGTTGGGGTATTTCTATCGGAGTATGCCACCCACCTTATGAGCTGTGGTGTGCACTCCTCACGTGTGATTCGCAATACGAAGCGGATTGGTATATCTCTTGGGTGCGAGGTTAAGATCAGTATTTTTCAGAAGAGCCTTATCATCTCTGTCCTTGATCTCAGGAGTCGGGAGCACTACAATGAGGTGTGTGAGATCTATCCTTATCCTATTAGTTTTGAGCACAATGCTCGTCTGAGTGCTCTTAGCTGGGAGAGTTATGACCACCATCTCTCTTTCGCTGAGATCAAGGAGCGGTATGAGTCAATCATCAAGGCTCCGATGATTCATCCTCTCTTTGTGCTACTGCTTGTGGGCTTTGCCAATGCCTCCTTCTGCCGGCTCTTTGGTGGGGATTGGGCCTCTATGGGGATTGTCTTTTCTTCGACTCTTTGTGGGATGTTGGTCAAGCAACAGATGAGCCAAAAGGGGGTGAATCATTATCTTACCTTTATCGTTTCGGCTTTTGTGGCTTCTCTATGTGCTTCTACGTCAGTGATATTTGATATCACTTCGGAGATTGCGATTGCTACAAGTGTTTTGTACTTGGTGCCTGGGGTCCCTTTGATCAATGGGGTAATTGATATTGTGGAGGGGCATGTGGCGATAGGACTGAGCCGACTGGTGAGTGCGTGGTTATTGATTGGTAGCATAGCTATTGGTCTTTCTTTTACCATTTTGATAATGAAGGATAACTTGCTATGATAGCTCTGGATATTCTCTCGGATGGCTTTTTTGCAGCGATAGCGGCGATAGGGTTTGGGGCTATCTCAGATCCTCCGCTGAAGGCTTTTCGCCCGATTGCTATTTTAGCTGCCATAGGGCACGCCTGTCGCTTCTGCCTGATGACGTATGGTGGGGTGGAGATTGCAGCTGCTACGTTGGTTGCCTCTTTGCTCTGTGGATTTGGTAGCCTTTTACTGGGCAAACGGCGGCGGTTGCCTATGACTGTCTTGTATGTGCCGGCATTGCTGCCGATGGTGCCAGGTAAGTATGCGTATAATATGATCTTTGCCCAAATTATGTACTTGCATTCGATTGATGATCCTAGTGCTCGTGCTCTTTATATGGATACCTTTTTCTCTCAGTCGATGACGGCGATCACTGTGGTCTTTATGCTTGCGCTTGGTGCGATGATACCGATGCTCCTTTTCCCCAACTATGCCTATGCCCTGACTAGGTCTAATAAGCTCTCAAGATGAATACATTTTGGCACTCTATTGCGCGCTACAATGAAGCGACCTGGCTGTGGCAAGCCATTATTGTCTTTGTCGGTGTGGTGGTGACTCTATGGTTTGCTATTAGGCCGAGCAAGCGGACTACGTTGGTGGTGAAGCTCTATACAACGGTGCTTTACCTCTGGCTAGCGGTGGTATACTTCTATATCTACTGCTCGGAGAGGGCCTACAATGAGATTATGGCTTTATTCTGGCTGATCCTAGCTGTGGTATGGTGCTGGGATCTCTGTGTGAAGCATCGTAGTGAGGAGCGGGTGGAGCCACACAAGCCGTTGGGGTACCTCCTGCTCTTTACCCCTTTGCTCTATCCTCTGATCTCTATGGCCAGGGGGTTGCAATTCCCTACGATCACATCGCCGGTGATGCCCTGTACGGTGATGCTTTATACTATGGGGCTATTGCTCTTGCAGAGGGAGAGGGTCAATCTCTTTATTGTGCTACTCCTTTGCCATTGGTCGGTGATAGGACTTGCTAAGACGGCCTTCTTTAATATCCCTGAGGACCACTTGATGACTTGTGCTACTCTTCCTGCGGTTTATCTATTCTTTAAGGATTCATTTCAACTTGATTCGAGCCACAAGGGTAAGCCTGGGATGGTCTACATCAATGCTCTTCTGATCTCTATCTTTTGCGGTATCGCCATTATCCTACTCTGGAGTATGTATAGGCAGTTCTCCAGTGGTAGCTTTTTATAGGGCGAGGTGGGGCATGGTGATGAAGTGGGTGCGGGGGTAGTGGCGAGAGAGGTAGGTGCGGAGGTACTCTCGGCTATCGTCGGTGACGATCGGGTCGTAGGTAAGTCCTTCGTTGTAGACCACGAGTGGCACTTCTATCCCTCGGCTGGCGAGGGCTTCTAGGCTGAGGAGCGTGTGATTGATACTCCCTAGCTGTGCCGTGGTGATGAGGATGGTGGGGAGTTGCTCCGCCTCAATATACTCTATGGTGAGTAGCTCACGGGTGATCGGCACCATCAGTCCGCCAGCCCCTTCGAGCAAAATAGTTTGGTACTTCTCTAGTAGCTTCTTGGTAGAAGCGGTGGCGATAGAGATATCGATGCTTTTCCCCTCTAGCTCGGCTGCGATGTGTGGGGAGGCGGGTTTGGTGAATAGGATAGGGTGGGTGGTGTGGTCCTGATCCTCAGGTAGTAGTGGACGCCCTTCAATCTTTCGGTGAACCAAGATGTCGTCGCTCATCTCCACACAACCAGTCTGCACCAGTTTCTGAGTGATCACTTGCACTCCTTCCTCTAGAAGTTGACGGCTAATCCAGCCTGTGGCAACGGTTTTGCCGGCGTCAGTATCAATGCCGGTCACGAAGTAGACCGGTGCGTTAAGTATTTCTGATAGTTTCATCATGATATTATTGTAGTTTTATTTTTGTGCTATGATAATAAGGGGGTGGTAGGTGAGCGAAAGGGGCTCTTCAGAAGTGAGCTGATGGGCTTGCCGTAGCTCCTCCTCCAATCGAAGAAGACGGCCACGGCTCCAAAGCCCTTGACGGGTGTGGGTAAAGGCATTGGTGCCGGTTGCCTTGAGGTGACGAAGAAGCTCGAGGAGCGATGAGAACTGTAGCTCAATAGTGAGTGCCCTCTGCTCTACATCGCTGAAAGGGGTGAGTGCTGCTGCGTATTCGGCTAAGGGTGGATAGTGGAGGGCATTGGGCAAGATGGGCTGTAGCTCTGAAAGGTTTTCGGGTAAAAAGGTGGAGAGTGCCAGCGTGCCGCCAGGCGTGAGTGCGTTGTAGGCTTTACGGATAAAGTCAAGGGGCTCCTGCCACCACTGTATGCAGCTACTGGAGGCGATGAGCTGATAGCCCTTGCCCCAATCCCATTGCTCGGCATCGCCTGTGACAAAGGCAAAGGGGCGGTGGGGGAGCTTTTCACCCACCCAATGCTCTGCTTCGGGTACGAGATCATTGAGCGTTAACTCTGCTTGAGGGTAGTGTGTAGCGAGTTGCTCTGTGAGCAGCCCTGTTCCGCAACCGATCTCCAATATCCGTTGGGGTGGAGTGACCGCTTTCTCAGTAAGAAGTGCCATCATCTCTGCTACCACTCTCTGCTGAGGAGTGGCTGCTGCGTCGTAACTAGCAAAGGCACTACCGAAGCGGTCGGCGATTAATTGTCTGTCGATGGTCATAATTGGATTAGCTCCTCCCAGCTTTGGTATTCTAAGAGTGGGTAGTGCCCAACCCCTTTGAGCTGTCGGCAAGGGACGCCATGCCCCTGCCAGTAGGCGAGTTGGTTGGCGGTGGGTACAATCAGATCCCGCTCACTTACGATCGCTTCGCTCCATGCCAATTGTGGGGGCGTATCATCGGGTAGGTCCTTCACCTGTAGATAGGTGCCGTAGAGCTCCTCTCGCAGATCCTCTGTGGAGCGTGCGGCAAAGGAATTGAATACCGCCAATAGCTTCTTCCCCCCGCACATCCGTCGGTTGAAGCGGGCACGATTATCATCATCTAGCCCCTCAAGTGTTCCTCTGAATATCTCATCGGGAATGCCGTATTGGTTGTGCATCGGCAGAGGGGTGCCGTTGATCGCAATCGCCTTGGTGGGGGTGGGAAGGTGGGGTGCCAGCCTATCGAGTGCCCAGACTCCCATACTCCACCCTACCATATAGACCTCTTGGTAATCGGGCAGTGGGGGAATCGTCTCGGGTGAAAGGGTGCGGAAGTCGTAGGCGGTGAGGTAGTCGTACTCGTGGAGGGGCATCAGGTGAGCCGCCACCTCGGGTGTGGTGCCCCAGCCGGTAAAGAAGATGAGCAGACGGCGATTGCCTTGTATTTTGGTTAGATTGAATTGCATAGGTTGGCCAATTGGATAATTTCGTCGGTGGTCATCGCTGCGGTAAGGGAGAGGCGAAGGCGTTCGCTCCCTTGTGGCACGGTGGGACGGCGGATGGGACGGATATAAAATCCGTGGCGACAGAGTTGCTCTGCCGCTTTGGTCACCTGCTCCTCGCCAGGCACGATGAGGGGGATGATCTGTGAGGTAAATTCACGTCCCATCTCTTTGCCAAAAAGGGTTACCAGGTCTTTGAGATGCTGGCGACGGTCGTCCATCTCTTGAATGGCATGAAAAAGGAACCGGCTCCACGCTACATTGACCTCGGGGAGGGCGGTGGAGAAGATGAGGGAGCGGGCTTTGCTGACCAGCAGCTGGCGGAGGGTGTCGCTCTGAAGTGAGTAGGCACCGACAGAACCAAGGGCTTTGCCAAGTGTGCCTATAAGTAGGTCAATCTCTCCCGTCACCCCCATCTCGGCTGCAAGCCCTAGCCCTTTCGGACCAAAGAGACCTACCGCGTGTGCTTCGTCTACATATATATATAGGTGTGGGTACTCCTCCTTGAGTGCGACCAGTTCTTGGAGTGGGGCAATATCGCCATCCATGCTGAAGAGGCTCTCGGTGATGAGCCAAAGGGTGTCGTACTGATCGGCATAGCGACTCAGTATCTTGCGGAGATGCGAGAGGTCGTTGTGCCGATAACGCTGAAAGGGGGCTCCCGATAGCCGAAGTCCATCGATGATGCTGGCGTGAACCAGTTTGTCGGCAATGAAGAGGGTATTGGGGAGGGCGAGGACAGGAGGAATACCAGTATTGGCGTGGTAACCGCTATCCCATAGCAAGGCACTCTCCAGGCCGTAGGCGTTGGCGAGTTCGCTCTCAAACTGCTGTGCGACGGGACTATTCCCTGTCAGCAACCTTGAGGAGCCACTGGAGGGGTGCCGTCTTTTCCCCTCCTCCTCTATAAACCTCTGCCACAGCTGAGGCTCTGCCAAGAGACCGAGGTAGTCGTTGCTATTGAGATTGAGTAGTTGACGCCCTTCCACCTCAATGCACTTCCCCTCTACTTCTATGTCGGGAAGGGTGCGGTAGGTGCCTTCGCTCTGGCACTGCTCTAAGGCTTGGCGGTATCTATCCATGGAGTACGTTGCTAAGTCCTTGGATAAGGTGTTGGAGCTCCTCATCAGTGATGGCGAGGAAGGGGGGCATCAGGTAAACCAATCGGCCAAAGGGGCGTACCCAGATGCCTTCGTGGACAAATTTGGGGATTAGGCTGCCCATATCTACCGGCTCCTGCATCTCTACTACTCCTATGGCACCTAAGACTCTTACCTCCTTCACGGTAGGTAGCAAGGCAAGCGGTGCTAGCCCTTCTTTCAATTGCGCTTCTATCTCTTTCACCCGCTTCTGCCACTCCTTGGAGAGAAGGAGTTCTACCGACCGTTTGGCCACCGCACAGGCGAGGGGATTGCCCATAAAGGTGGGGCCGTGCATAAAGCACCCAGCTTCGCCTCCGCAGATGGTATCGGCGATCTGCTTGGTGGTACAGGTGGCAGAGAGGGTCATGTAACCGCCGGTGAGGCTTTTGCCGATGGTGATGATATCGGGCTGGATATTGGTGTGGTAGGTGGCTAGGAGTTCGCCTGTCCTTCCAAAGCCGGTGGCGATTTCGTCGAAGATCAGTAGGCAGTGGTATTGGTCGGCCAAGGCACGTAGCTGATTGAGATACTCAGGGTGGTAGAAGTACATGCCCCCAGCTCCCTGAACGATCGGTTCAACGATGATCGCTGCCATCTCTTCGCCATGCTCCTCTAGGAGTTCTTTCATCGGAGCGAGGTCACTTTCGTCCCATGCGCCACCGAAACGGCTCTTGGGCTGAGGGACGAAGTACTGCACTGGCAAGGTGCCTGCGAAGTAGCTGTGCATACTAGTAATGGGATCGCAGACCGACATTGCGTGCCAAGTATCGCCGTGGTAGGCACTTCGGATGCCTACAAAGTGCCGACGCTTATGCTCTCCTCGCGATTGCTGGTATTGGATCGCCATCTTGAGGGCGACCTCAACTGCTACCGAACCGCTATCGGCATAGAATATCTGATCCATCCCTTTGGGTAGTACCTTTTCTATCAGTAGTTGGCTCAATTCTACCGCTGGGCGATGGGTAAAGCCGCCAAACATCACGTGCGACATCTGCTGTAGCTGGTCGGTGATCGCTTGATTGAGCTCGGGGACATTGTATCCGTGGAGGGCAGCCCACCAAGAACTCATGCCGTCGATCAATTGGGTGCCATCCTCTAGAGTGATGGTGCACCCCTTGGCACTCTTTACGGGATAAACCTTGAGGGGGTCAATGGTAGAGGTATAGGGGTGCCAGAGGTGGTCTCTATCCCATTGGAGTAGTTGCTCTGTAGTCATCTTCATGCTTCTGTCTCCCAATTGGTAGGGGCTTTGGTGTCGTAGCCAGCATCGGCGAATAGTTCCATATCACGCTCGGCAATAGAGGCGGTGGTGGTGAGCAGTCCGCCAGTGATGGCGGCGTTAATGCCTATATATAGTGCTTTCTTTTGTACTTCGGTGCTAAGGAGTGCCCGTCCGCCACTGAAGCGGAGGTAAGCGGTTGGGTTGGCCAAACGGAAGATGCAGATGGCGAGTAGGATCTCATCGGAAGAGAGGTGGGGCTGGTCCTGAAGTGGGGTGCCGGGCATCGGGTGGAGTACATTGATAGGGATGCTCTCGATGCCAAGGGAGGCGAGGAAGAGGGCAAACTCTACTCGCTGAGCTCGGCTCTCGCCCATGCCGATGATGCCACCGCTACAACGTCGCATGCCAACTGCTTGGGCATTCTGTAGGGTCTCTATTTTCTCCGCCTGAGTATGTGTGGAGCAAAGGGTGGGGAAGTAGCTTGGAGCGCTCTCCATATTGCAGTGATAGGTGGTGCAGCCCGCCTCTCGAAGCGATTGCAGTGCCTCTTTCGTCGCCAATCCTAGGGAGGCGCAAAGATGTAAGTGGCACTTTCGGTCTATCTCACGGTACATTTCGCAGTAGGTGGTTACCTCGTCACGAGTTGGCCGTTTGCCACTCGCCACAAGGCTGTACCGCTTGATGCCCACCTCTGCATTGTGCTTTGCGAGTGCCTGCACCTCCTCTGAGGGGAGCACAGGATAGCTCTCGCAATTGGTTTTGAAGTGGCCACTCTGAGTGCACCAGTGGCAATCTTCGCTGCAACGCCCGCTCTTTACATTGATAATGGAGCAGGTGTCAAACGCATCGCCACAAAGGGCTCGTGTGATCTGGTGGCACGTCTCATAAAGTTCCTCACGGGGGGTCTCTTCGACTATCCGAAGTAGCTCCTCCTGTGAGGTAATTCGTTCTCCCCCGATAATTCTTTCCGCAATATTCATCTATTTATTCTATAAAAAGAGATGGGTGCCAAGGCTATATGTATGCCTTGGCACCCATCTTTGTATTGAGTGTCTAACTAGGTAGTGCAGCAATGGTGTCGGTAGTCGCCACCACCGTAATCAACGATAGAAGCGACTCCTCCCACGGGTCGGCACCCGACTCTTCGGCCTCCTTCTGCTCCCATAGCTCCAGCCATGAGGCATTGAGTAGGCGAAGGGTGGCGGAGGACTTTGGTGCGATCCGCTCCAGCACGTTGGTGCGGAGCTGACCGATATTCACCACATTCCCGACCGAGTGAAAGGCGGCAGCGGCACTCCTACTCCACCGATTGAAGTGGAGTACCCGCCTTACGTTTAGTCCTTTCTGCTTGTGCATTACCTACAGATTGGTTTTTACTTAGTAACTCTCTCCAGCCACTTCACCATAGAGAGCATGATACCCATAGAGATGAGGCAGACAGCAGCGAATACTGTCCAACCTACCCAGATTGGCCACTTATTGTACATCACTGGGCCGAGCCAGATTAGTAGGTTACCAAGGGCGGTAGCGGTGAGCCACAAGCCCTGGCAGAGACCTTGAAGATGCTTAGGTGCCACTTTGGATACAAAGGATAGCCCTAGTGGAGAGATAAATAGCTCTGCCACGGTGAGGAAGAAATAAGTAACAATGAGTACCCAAGGACCTGCCTTCATCGCTGCCTGAGTCCCAGCATCCATAGCACGGAAGTCAGTACCAGATGGGTAGCCGTAGTGTACAGATACTGCGATCAAGAAGATATAGGCCAATGCCGCAATCAGCATACCATACACAATCTTCCGTGGTGTGGAGATACTCTTACCTTTTCGTGCCAATGCTCCAAAGATCGCCATAATAATTGGTGTGAGCACAATCACGAAGAAGGGGTTCACAGCCTGCCAAATCTCAGGTGGTATGGCGTCGGTCTTGATAAAGTCACGAGCAAAGATGGAGAGTGACTGACCATTTTGGTGGAATGAGAACCAGAAGAATACCGCTACTCCAAGCACTGCAAAGAGAGCGTACATACGCTGCTTGATCTCGCTTGCCATCGCTGCTTTCTCCTCGGCAGTGTAACCTTGAGTCTCAACATGTACCTTCTTAGGTGGCTCTGGGAATAGACCACGAGTGGAGATAAAGATGATGAGAGAGATGAGCATAGCCACTACTGAAGCGATAAAGGAGTAGTGTACTCCAGTATTGAATACCTCAAGGTAGGTGTGGCAGAACTCTGGTGTAGGTACAGAACCACCTACCTCTACTGTCCACTTAGCTAGGTTGGCAGTCTCCTCTACTGTCATCGCAGCATTATTGAGGACCTTATGGCAAAGCTCAGGAAGACCCGCGTTATAAAGCAGACCATTACGACCTAGCCACCAGCTACGCAGTAGTGGTGCTACGAATGGAGCGATCAAACCACCGATGTTGATAAATACGTAGAATATCTGGAAGCCAGAGTCACGCTTTGTCTTGGCAATGCGAAGTGCCTCAGGACCCTTCTTGGCAGCCTCTGCCTCAAGGTCGTCGTACATCTGACCTACAATCGCTTGGAGGTTACCCTTAAAGAGACCATTACCAAATGCGATCAGCAGAAGTGATACACAGGTAAATGGTAGGAGCCAGCTGATGTTGTCGGAGGTAGAGGTAATTGGAATGGAGAGGAGGATATATCCTAATGCCATCACAATAAGTCCTGCCATAATGACTCCCTTGTAGTTATTCTTGCGGTCGGCTAGTACACCACCTATAAGGCTGAGTACGTAAATCAGGGCATAAAATACAGAGTAAATAACCCCACTCCACTGGTCGCTAATTCCAAACTTGGAGACCAGGAAGAGCAGGAGCACTGCATTCATAATGTAATACCCGAAGCGCTCACCCATATTGGAGAGGGCCGCTGGTATTAATCCTTTAGGATGATCTTTAAACATGTTGTGAAGTTTTTGTTTATCAGTGAATACTTAAGTTAATAATTATCTCGCTGTAAGGTTGTTATAGGTTGACTTCTTTGACCTCCTTCAGTCCGCCATTCATCGGGTAGAGCTCTACGGAGGTGGTGTGGCCTTTGGTATTGAAGAGCACCATATCGAGTGCCTCGAGGTTGCCCAGCTGTGCCACTGGCACCTCCTTACTCTCAAGCACCTGCCCTCGATAGGTGATGGTGGCACGTACCGTGCCAGGCACGCAATAGACAATCCCCTTAGAGAGACGGCGCTCTAGTCGCTTCTGCTCCTTCTCATCAAGGGGGGTTGCCTGCTCCACCACTTTTATCTCAAGGTAAATTGGTTCCCCACGAAGGTCCTCTGCCGGGAGTAGTCCCTCGCGAGTTGAGAAGCGAGCCACCACGTGACGCCCCTCCTCCGTTGCCGAAAGGTGGTCTGCTAGTTGCACGATTTCCTGCGACTGTCGCACCCCATTGAATTGGCGTGTAAAGGCTGCCTCCTCAGTATCTAGTCGCTTCACCGCTATCTCGAGGGCTTTGCCATCGGCAAAAGGTTGCTCCGACTCGCCACTCACTACTAGGTCACGACTCTCCCGAATGCGGTAGATGTTATCGGCCAATACCTTCGCCTTTGCGGCTACTGTAGTGGCTTGGATATACTCTAGTGGAAACCTCACCTCAGGCAGCTCCGCCCATCTCAGTTCGTTGCTACGTGTGTCGAGAGAGGTAGGGAGGGTTACCTCCTCTTGCAGGTTGATTCCCACCAACACCCCATCCTCCGTCAGCGATACATTGGTGGCGGTGCTATTCTTTCGGAAGTCAATGGAGAAGCGTTGCTCCTCATCGGCCACTCCTCTTGCCCCCACCTCAATACTCTTGAGCTGGTATTTAAGTGCTGGTTCTAGCACAGCATTGGTAGTGCCCAGATACCGCTCCGCATAGAGTGAAAGCTCCCCAGGGATCTCCTTCGTTACCTCCGACGTTACTTGCAGATAGAGAATGGTCTGCGGAAGAGCGTAGACTACTCGATTATCGTTGAGCGCTCCCACACTGTATCGCTCCACCTTCTGTGCCGTAGCACAGCCGTAAGAGGTGAGGAGTGCTACCAGCAGGTAGAGTAGCTTGTAAGTCTTATATTGTTTCATCTAGCTTTGACCCTAATTTTAAGTTTACCGACAAATCTACTAAAAACTTTTGAGACCGCGTCGGTACTGCCCAGATTTAGGGGCTTTATCAGAGGGGGGACTTTCTCGGACGAGGGGGTACCTTTCTCGGACAGGGGGATGCCTTTCTCGGACGAGTCGGACAGGTCGGACAAGTCGGACGAGTCGGACGCCCAGCTAGCCACCGCAACTAACCCCGCAGCTAGCCACCTCAGCTAGCCACCGCAACTAACCCCGCAGCTAGCCCACAGCAGGTGGCGGTGTCCGACCTGTCTGACCTGTCCGACTCGTCCGACTTGTCCGAGAAAGGCACCCCCGCAAGGCACCTCCGCAAGCCACCAAAAAATAGGCTACAGGGTCTTGTGACCCTGTAGCCTATAGCTCTCTTATTTAGTATCTATTACTTACGCTCCTTGTGCTTCTCCAGTTGCCTTTCGAGTGCTTCACACGCCTCTACCACTGCCTCCTCAAAGCTATTGGCCTGCTTCTCACTAAAGAGGTCTGGCCCCTTGATTGCGAGGGTGATTCGAGCCTTCTTATTATTTGCCTGCTCAGGCTTCTCCAGTGTGAGGACGATCTCTGCATCGATGATCTCGGCATAGAATCGCTCTAGCTTGGCGACACGCTTCTCTACAAACTCCTGCAACTTCTCTGTCATGTCAAAGTTGACTGCCTGTACCTTCGTCTTCATGGTTTGTTCTCCTTTCTTTACTAGACTCCCTACTTCTAGGGTGTGCGTTATACATTTTACGAAGCTCCTCAAAAGTGGTGTGTGTGTAGACTGCTGTGCTAGAGATAGAGTCGTGTCCTAGTAGCTCCTTGACGCTCATCAGGTCCGCCCCATTATTGAGCATCGCTGTGGCAAAACTGTGCCGTAGGATATGCGGGCTTTTCCGTGAGTATTGTGGCAGTGGGGCCAGTGCCTCCTTCACCACTTTATACACATAATCCGCCTTGGCTGGCTTGCCCTCGTCATTGAGTAAAAAGACCTCTGTCTCCACCTTTGGACTTCTGTACCCCAAATATAAATCTATTTTCTGACAAATCAAAGGACCGAGTGGTATAATTCGCTCTTTATTCCGTTTTCCGAGTACCTTCAGCTCCCCTTTCGTGGTATCTATATCCCCCAAATGGAGTCCCAATAGCTCAGCCCGACGCATTCCTGTTTGGAAAAGTAGATCCACTACAAAGGCCAGCTGCCACGCTACCCGTTTCCCTTCACTAGTCGGCTCCTCCTCCGCCTCCTTGTAGAGCCGTTCGATATGTCGCGTGAGCAGATCGGCATTGACAAAAGTGGGGAGATACTGCCCATCCTTCGGCACCTGTACCGCCTTGAATGGGTTGTGCTCCACCTTTTCGATCTTCATTAGATAGCCGTAGAGACTTCTGAGTGCCGAAAGCCGTCGCTTCACACTGCGAGTGGCGTCGGGCGTCTCCATCAGTTTTATGAGCGACTTCCTTGCCCGTCGGGTATCCACCGAGCACAAAAACTGCTCCAGTGCCTCCCCCTCCAATTCGTTGCACTCCTCCAGCGTGAGCCAGTGCTCTATATCGGTGAGGTAGGCGACAATCGAGAGCTCCGACATCCCTCGCTCATACTGCAGATATCTCCTGTATCGTTCGAGTATTCCATCCATCATAGCCCAAAGTTACACTTTTTTGGTAAATTTGTGTGCCTATAGTGATTAATACTGATCAAATATAAATAACATACGAACAACTAAAACTAAAGCATTATGCAACTACTTGAGAAGATTGTGGCCAATGCCAAAGCGGCAAAGCGTCGCATCGTATTGCCAGAAGGGCTTGAGGAGCGCACACTACGTGCTGCCGATAGAATTTTAGCCGAAGGGGTAGCCGACCTTATCCTGATCGGTAATCCTGATGAGATCAAGGCGAAAGCCAAGGAGCTTGGGCTCACCCACATCGCTACAGGGGCTACCCTCGTTTGCCCCAAGGGCAATCCCGATAAGGAGAAGTATGCCAATATCCTTTATGAGCTTCGTAAGAAGAAGGGGATGACCCTAGAGGAGGCAACTGCTCTAGCCGAGAATCCACTATACCTCGCTTGCCTTATGATCAAGGCGGGTGATGCCGATGGTGAGGTGGCAGGTGCCCAAAACACTACTGGCAACGTACTTCGTCCAGCCCTTCAGATCATCAAGACAGCTCCTGGTATCAAGGTGGTGAGCGGTGCCTTTATCCTACTCACCAAGGCGTCTCAATATGGTGCCGATGGTACCCTCGTCTTTGGCGACTGCGCCGTGATGCCTGCCCCAACTGCTGAGGAGCTAGCTCAGATTGCCGTCTCTAGTGCCGAAACGGCTAAGACCTTAGTGGGCATTGAGCCAAAGGTAGCGATGCTCAGCTTCAGCACTAAGGGAAGTGCTAAGCATGAGAATGTAGATAAGGTGACAGAGGCTACTCGACTAGCTCAGGAGCTCGCTCCAGAGCTCGCTATTGATGGTGAGCTGCAGGCCGATGCTGCCCTTGACCTCAAGACCGGTAGCAGCAAGGCACCAGGTAGCAAGGTGGCAGGTCATGCCAACGTGCTTATCTTCCCCGACCTTCAGTCGGGCAATATCGGCTACAAGCTGGTACAGCGTCTAGGTGGTGCCGAAGCGATTGGCCCTATCCTCCAAGGTATCGCCATGCCTGTCAACGACCTTAGCCGTGGCTGCTCCGTAGAGGACGTATATCACATGGTAGCCATCACCAGCAACCAGGCAACTGCCGCATTGAATAATAAGTAAACGAGAAAGAAATAGATAGATTATGAAGATATTAGTGCTAAACTGCGGGAGCTCATCGGTAAAGTATAAGCTCTACAATATGCAGAATGAGTCGGAGATTACCAGTGGTGGTGTAGAGAAGATCGGTCTGCCCGACTCTTTCCTGAAGTTCAAGACCTCCGATGGTGAGAAGGTAGTCATTGAGCACAATATGCCTACCCAAAAGGAGGCGGTGGAGCTGATCCTTGATACCCTGATCAATCCTAAGTATAGCTTCATCAAGAGCTACGAGGAGATCGGCGCGGTAGGACACCGCGTGGTGCATGGTGGTGAGAGATTCAGCGAGAGCGTATTGATCAATGACGAAGTGCTTAAGGCAGTCGATGAGATCAGCGTGTTGGCACCTCTCCACAACCCTGCCAACCTCAAGGGAGTGGATGCTATCACCAAGCTCCTTCCAAACGTAAAGCAGGTAGCTGTATTTGATACCGCCTTCCACCAGAGTATGGAGCCAGAGGCCTATATGTATGCCCTTCCTTACCGTATGTATAGCGATCTCAAGGTGCGTCGCTACGGCTTCCACGGCACCAGCCACCGCTACGTGAGCCAGCGTGCTTGTGAGATCCTAGGCCTTGACTACCACAAAGCAAAGCTGATCACCTGCCACATCGGTAATGGTGGTTCCGTTACTGCTATCAAGGGCGGTAAGGTACTTGATACCTCTATGGGATTGACCCCTACCGAAGGCTTGATGATGGGTANCCGTACTGGTGATGTGGATCCAGGAGCACTCGTATTCATTATGGAGCAAGAGGGGCTAGATGCCAAGGGATTGAGCCAATTGATCAATAAGGAGTCGGGCGTTGCCGGCTTCTCAGGCATCTCTAGCGATATGCGCGACTTGGAGAAGGCGATCTCCGAGGGCAATGAGCGTGCAAAGCTTACCCTAGCTATGTACGACCACCGCATCAAGAAGTATGTGGGAGCTTATCTCGCACTACTCGACGGAGCAGATGCCATTATCTTTACTGGCGGTGTAGGTGAGAACCAAGCTAGCACCCGCGAGTATGTATGTGACCACATGGAGTATGCTGGCATTGAGATCGATAAGGAGCTCAATAATAGTGTAAGAGCTAAGGAGGTCGTCCTCTCTACCGACCGTAGCAAGGTGAAGGTACTCATCGTGCCTACCGACGAGGAGCTACTGATCGCTCGCGATACTCTCGCCCTTGTGAAGTAAGATACACCTTATATATATGAGTAGCCCCCTCGGAAAACCGAGGGGGCTATTTTTAATGGATATCCCAGGAGCTCCATAGTGTCCGAGCCGCCTGATAAACTACCTTATCGGACAAGTCGGACAAGTCAGACAAGTCGGACGATTCGGACAAGTTGGCAAGTGCTTCACTTGATTTCTCCCTATACTCTCGACCCATTTGCCGACCTGTCTGACTTGTCTGCCCTGTCCGATAAGGTTCTGGCAGAGAGGCATCATGCTTATCTTGCGAGGGCTTGGCGCTGTAGTTTGAGGGCTTTTTGGATCAGCTCTTGCTGGAGCTGCGGAGAGTGGTTGGCTTGTAGACGAGGGATGTACTCTGCCTCGAGGGCTTCTAATTGCTGTGCGAGACCAGTGCCATCGGGTCGGTAAATGAGTGGCATATAGAGGTAACGGCTCTCTTCTACCGTGCGAAGTGGGTAGAGCTTCTCTCGCTTCAGCTGTTTGGCAAGAGAGGCGATGGTCTCCTTATCAGAAGTAGCCCTCTGAAGCTCAGCGGGGATTTCGTTGGTGGTCCAGACGGGAATGAGTGGTGAGAGGTAGGGCTGACCGATCTCCACCCATGAGGTGGTTAGCTTAGGGTTTTCACCTTGGGCTACCCCCTCTACCAGAATCATCGAACTGGTATCATAGCGGGCGATGAGGTCGTCGGAGTCGACAAATCCACTGCGGCTAGGAAGTTGTCCTTCCTCTGCCAGTGCTCGATAGTCTATCTCCATCAGACCGTGGTACATGGAGCGGCTCAAGCGACTGCCAAGTAGCTCTACAGTCACCTCTCCTGGCTTTAGAGGGGTGAATAGATTAGCTGCACAGCGGAGGCGGACATATCCATACCCCTCGTCTTCGGTGCCGGTATAGGAAAAGTTGGTGCGAAGAACGTACCCCTCAGGAGCCTCATTGGCATCAAACTTGGTCCAAGTCTCATTATTCACTTCGTAAAACGCTGCACCCCCTTCGGCGTCAATGACCCCAAAATGGGCCGCCAATCCCATAGGTCGGGGGAGGGCATTGAGGAGTGCTTCAAACTCTGTGAGGTTGCGACACTCGGCGAGGGCACGCTTCATCAGCACGCCTTCCTGATCAATGTAATTGCCAGTATAGCCGTGGTTGACATTGAAGGAGGCACTATTCATAATGGCAAAGCCGTGACTATTGTGTCCGCCCCACACCTGAAGACCGAGGGTGTCGGAGTCGTTGACCAAACCGACATAGTAGCCGAGGGGGCTTTCGAAGCGTTGCATATGATTGTCGTACGCTTCGGTGTCGCGGAGTTTCCAGATCATTGGTCGCCCATTCTTGGTGAAGCGACCTGATAGCACAGCAGTGGTGCAGGCGATGGCTTGTGTGGTAGCCAAAAGCAATAGCAGTGTGGTGAGTAGTTTTTTCATAGTGTTATGCATTAATGGGTGAGTAATTCTCCAATGACGTAGTTGCTTCCACCCACAAAGAGGGTCTCGGCACCTAGCTCCTTAGCTCTCTGGATCGCCACTTTGTACGCCTCGTGAATGTCGGGGATCACCTCGCTATGGGTGACACCGACTGCCTGGGCAAGAGCTTGTAGCTCTGTGGCAGGAAGGGCTCGTGGCGTGTGGGCTTGGCAGAAGATATAGTGAGCTTCCAAAGGAAATTGGGTTACCACGTGGGGCACATCTTTATCGCCTGCCATACCGATGAGCATCACCAGACCGCCCTCCTTTTGCCACTGTTGTAGGGTGGGGGCGAGGTGTTGCCAGGCATCGGGATTGTGCCCTGTATCAATGACGATGGTGGGGTTGGTCTGCTGAATCACTTCCAATCGCCCCCTCAGTCCGTAGTGACTTAATCTCTGCAACCCCTGATGCAAGGCGGTATCCTCAATCTCATATCCCTTGGTGCGGAGTAGTAGCAGCACCTGTAGCACACCCCCAAGGTTTTCGATCTGATATTCCCCTCCTAGCGGGAGTGTGAAGGTGCCGAAGTGGGCGGTGGTCACCTTGTACCCTATCTTGAGTGGTTGGTACATGAGGATCTCTTCCTCTCGGTCGGCGAGGGTGAGGGGTGCCTGTAGCTCTTTGGCCTTTGCCACCACCACATCGGTCACCTCTTTCTCAGAGCTTCGGCTCAGCACTACAGGGGTGTGTGGCTTGATGATGCCCGACTTTTCGCCAGCAATGAGGGGTAGGGTATTGCCGAGGTATTGGGCGTGGTCCATGCTCACATTGGTGATGAGACTGACCAAGGGCTGTATCACGTTGGTGCTATCCAATCGACCGCCCATACCGACCTCTATCACGGCGATATCTACCTGCTCTTTCGCAAAGTAGGCGAAGGCAAGAGCGGTGGTGAGCTCAAAGAAAGTGGGGGATAGCTCTGGTGGCATCTTCTGCCGTATCGTCTCTACAAATTGGACGACAAACTCCTCCGATACCATCTCCCCATTGATGCGAATCCGCTCACGGAAGTCGACGAGATGGGGGGAGGTGAATAGCCCCACCCGAAGGCCACTCTCCGCAAGGGTAGCCGCCAACATAGTGCTGCTGGAGCCTTTGCCATTGGAGCCGGCAATGTGGAGGGTGGTGAGTTGCTTATGGGGAGAGCCACAGAGTTGTAGTAGGGTCTCAACTCGCTCTAGTCCCGGTTTATAGCCCGAAGCTCCTTCCTTTTCAAACTGTGGTAATTGCGAAAATAGATATTCTGTTGTCTCTTGATAGGTCATCTCTCTATTCCTCTATAGGGTAATACTTTATTCCTCACAAAGATAACTATTTTCCAGATTTGTAGAGGTGCCCTACCAGTGGTGTTTTTTATCGGACAAGTCGGACGGGGCGGACAGGTCGGACAGGTCGGATGCCTATTTTTTTTAAAAAAGAAGCACCCCAGCGGGTGCTTCTTTCGTAGTATGACGGGCATGTCATACATCTGTGGTGAAAGTCCACTCGGGGCGTAGTTGCCAACGAACCCCATAGCGACTTGCAAGTTTCAAGGGGTGACCCTTGGGAGAGAAGAAGCAATAGCGAATTCGTGGCCTGACGAACAGAAACCTAATACTAAGGCGTATCAAGCGGACAAGCTGGCTACAGGCAGTGAAGTTCCAAAAGGCAACCGTAACCTTGATGCGTAAATTAGGCAGGTAAACGATGAAAGATGTATGGCTTATCCCGTGAGGCC
>NZ_AQVC01000031.1 GCF_000372405.1 Porphyromonas somerae DSM 23386
GCTCCCAAGGCTGATGCTCCTAAGAAGGAGGCTCCCAAGGCTGAGGCTCCTAAGAAGGAAGCTCCCAAGGCTGATGCTCCTAAGAAGGAAGCTCCTAAGACCGAGGCTCCTAAGGCTGAGACCCCTAAGAAGGAGGCGCCCGAGGCTATATCTGATAAAGCCGATGAGCCAAAAGATGACAACGTGAAGTTGCTCACGACTCCTGAGGTGGAGATTAAGGTAGTGGGTAAGATTGACCTCTCTTCATTTGATGAGAAGAAGAAGTCGTCGCAAAGGAAGCGTAAGCGCATCCGCGGTGGTAAGGTCAATGTTGAGCAGGAAGGTAAGAAGCAACAAGGCCGCGAAGGAGGCAAGGCTAAGCAAGGCGCTACTAATAAGGGACAAGGTGCCCAAGGTGGAGCTCAGCAAGGTAACAACCGCAACAATAATAACAATAAGGCTCAGCAAAAGCAAGGACGCAAAGCCAAGCGCAAAGCTAAGCAAGAGGAGAAGCCTGAGATTACACAGGAGGATATCCAGAAGCAGATCAGAGAGACAATGGCGGCTATCCAAGGTGGACGACGGAAGTCTACCAACCAAGCTGCTAAGTATCGCAAGGAGAAGCGTGAAGCACACCGTCGTGAGATTGATGCCGAGGAGCAGGCACTACAAGAGGATAAGACACTACAGCTCACTGAGTATGTAACCGCCAATGACTTGGCACAGATGATCGATATCCCTGTTAATGATATCATCATGCTCTGCTTCAACCTTGGTATGATGGTCTCTATCAATCAGCGACTAGAGAAGGATACCATTGACCTCATCCTTGATGAGTATGGATATACACCTGAGTACGTAGAGGCTCAGGTGCTAGATATGATTGAGACGGAAGAGGACTCTGAGGAGGATCTGAAGCCACGTGCTCCGATCGTAACGGTGATGGGTCACGTAGACCATGGTAAGACGTCTCTATTGGATGCTATCCGCAATGCCGACGTGATTAAGACGGAGGCGGGAGGAATTACGCAGCACATCGGTGCGTATAGCGTTACCCTCGAGGATGGTCGCAAGATTACCCTGCTAGATACTCCAGGGCACGAGGCCTTTACCGCCATGCGTGCGAGAGGTGCCAAGGTAACCGATATCGTGATCATCGTAGTGGCAGCGGATGATGGTGTGATGCCACAGACAAAGGAGGCTTTGAGCCACGCGTCACTTGCCGGCACTCCAATCATTTTTGCGATCAATAAGATTGATAAGCCACACGCTAATCCTGATAAGATTAAGGAGGAGTTGGCCAATCTCAATTACCTCGTAGAGGATTGGGGTGGTAAGTATCAGAGCCAAGAGATTTCTGCAAAGAAGAATATTGGTATCCAAGAGCTACTCGAAAAGGTATTGCTTGAGGCGGAGATGATGGACCTTAAGGCCAATCCAAACAAAAAGGCAGTCGCTTCGGTGCTGGAGAGTACTATGGAGCAAGGCCGTGGCTACACCACCAAGGTGCTGGTACAAGAGGGAACTCTCCATGTGGGGGATCATATCTTGGCTGGTTCCAACTTTGGTAGGGTCAAGGCACTCTTCAATGAGCGTGGAAAGAATGTAGAGTCGGTGGGCCCTGCTGAGCCAGTAAAGGTGCTCGGACTCAATGGTGCTACTCAGGCGGGTGAGATCATGAATGTGCTAGATACCGAACAGGAGGCTAGGGAGATAGCTACTCGCCGTAGTCAGCTCAAACGTGAGCAGAGAGAGCGGACGCAGCACTTGCCATCGCTAATGGATCTGAGCCGTCGTATTGCCGAGGGTAATGTCCAGGAGCTCAATATCATCGTCAAGGGTGATATGGATGGTTCGGTAGAGGCACTTTCGGACTCTATTGTGAAGCTCTCTACCGATGAGATCAAGGTGAATGTCATTCACAAGGGCATCGGACAGATCTCTGAGAGTGATGTGATCCTCGCTTCGGCTTCAGACGCTATCATCATCGGCTTCCAGGTGCGTCCTGCACAAGGGGCTAAGAAGTTGGCTGAGGCTGAGGGGGTAGAGATCCGTACCTACTCTATCATCTACGATGCGATTGATGATGTCACCACCGCTATGGAGGGTATGCTTTCGCCTGAGATCAAGGAGCGTGTCACTGCCAATATCGAGGTGCGTGAGACCTTCAAGGTATCCAAGGTGGGTACCATTGCTGGATGCTATGTGGTGGAGGGCAAGGTGTCTCGTACCGATAAGGTGCGTGTAATTCGCGATGGTGTGGTGGTACACACTGGTGCCCTCGGGTCGCTCAAGCGCTTCAAAGACGATGCCAAGGAGGTGGTCGCTGGCCTAGAGTGCGGACTTAATATAGAGAATTACAACGACGTACAGGTCGGAGATATCATTGAGGCCTACGAGGAGATGGAGGTAGAGCGTAAGCTCTCCTAATACAGAGGTAGCTCCTCTCTCCACATGAGGGAGACGCACTGAGCACTCCTCATCTATCTTTTTACGAGCAAGTAACATACTAGCTCAGAAGTGGACAACTAGAGAAATCGAAAGATATGCATTGGTTGGATATTACGCTCCTATTTCTTCTTGGGATAGCTATCCTGAGGGGTTATAGGAGCGGTTTTATGTCGCAAGCGATTCAATTGGGGAGCTGGGTATTGGCGTGGTTACTTGCCGACCCTGCTTCTCAAGTACTTATTGACCTGTTTGCTGCAAAGGGGGTGACCCTAACTATGGGCTGGATTACGTGGCTCATCGCTTTCCTGGTGGTACAACTCCTGAGTCGCCTGCTCCTTAAGTTTTTCTTTAAAGGCGTCGGCGTGGCACTAGGGATATTCAATAAGGTGGCTGGGGCACTACTTTCACTACTTGTCACCACCATGGCACTGGTGGTGATGCTCAATTGCTATTCGGCCCTCAGTCCACGGTATGGCTGGGGTGGTGTGCCCCAACAATCCACTATCGCACCCGAAATAGTGCGGTTTGGGGAAACAATTCTCCCCACACGGCTGTTAATCCAAAAGGAAGTGAATCAACATCTAACACCTAAGGCGAAGGAGGCAACTCCCGCCGACACGATATAATAATATATGAGCGAACATTTTGATGATATAATAGACAAGGTGACGCAGTCCGACTATGAATATGGTTGGACTACCGATGTCGAGACGGAGTATATCCCTAAGGGATTATCCGAGGAGACGATTCGCCTGATTTCAGAAAAGAAGGGAGAGCCCGAGTGGATGCTGGAGCGGCGTCTCGATGCTTATCGCCACTGGCTTACCATGGAGCAACCCGATTGGGCACACCTAGATATCCCTGAGATAGACTTTCAGGAGGTGATCTACTTTGCTCAGCCCAGGGCACGCAAAAGCCATGATGAGGAGATGGATCCTGAGCTAGAGCGTACCTTTGAGAAGCTAGGCATCCCCGTAAATGAGCGTAAAGCGCTTGCTGGCTATGCCGTGGATGCGGTAGTGGATAGCTCCTCAGTAAAGACTACATTCAAGGAGACTCTGGCAGAGAAAGGGATCATCTTCATGTCCTTTAGCGAAGCCCTCAAGGAGTATCCCGAGCTGATCAAAAAGTATCTAGGTACCGTAGTCGGCTATCGCGACAACTTCTTTGCGGCACTCAATGCTGCAGTATTCTCCGATGGTTCTTTCGTCTATATCCCTAAAGGAGTGCGTTGCCCAATGGAGCTGAGCACCTACTTCCGTATCAATGCGATGAACACCGGTCAGTTTGAACGTACTTTGATCGTCGCCGACGAGGGGGCTTACGTTAGCTACCTAGAGGGGTGTACCGCTCCCATGCGCGACGATAATCAGTTGCACGCTGCGGTGGTGGAGATCATTGCCGAGACCGATGCCGAGGTGAAGTACTCTACAGTACAAAACTGGTACCCTGGCGATAAGGAGGGTAAGGGAGGTATCTACAACTTCGTTACGAAGCGAGGCATTTGCCGTGGCGACCGCTCCAAGATTTCTTGGACACAGGTAGAGACCGGTTCGGCCATTACATGGAAATATCCTAGCTGTATTCTGCAGGGTGATGACTCGGTGGGGGAGTTTTATTCCGTGGCGGTGACCAATAACTTCCAGCAAGCCGATACCGGCACCAAGATGATACACCTCGGTAAGAATACCCGTAGCCGTATTGTATCTAAGGGTATCTCGGCAGGCAGAAGCGAGAATAGTTATCGAGGACTGGTCAAGGTGAGTAGCGGTGCACAGAATGCTCGCAACCACTCGCAGTGTGATAGCCTCTTGATAGGGGATAAGTGCGGGGCACATACCTTTCCTTATGCCGAGGTGCATAATCCTACCAGTATCATTGAGCACGAGGCGACTACCTCCAAGATTTCAGAGGATCAGCTCTTTTATTGCAATCAAAGGGGCATCCCTACCGAAGAGGCGGTGGGGCTTATCATCAATGGATATGCCAAGGAGGTGATGAATAACCTGCCGATGGAGTTTGCCGTAGAGGCACAAAAGCTCCTATCGATCTCCCTCGAGGGCTCGGTGGGTTAAGTGAAGTGAAGAGGATAATTAAAGTTTGCTAGAAAATAAGAGATATATATGTTACAGATAAAGGATCTACATGCTAGGATTGAGGATAAGACCATTTTGAAGGGGGTCAACCTCACCGTAAATGCTGGAGAAGTACACGCTATAATGGGACCTAATGGAGCAGGGAAGAGTACCCTCTCCAATGTGCTCACGGGTCATCCTCGCTATGAGGTAACTGGTGGTTCGGTGCTCTACAATGGCCACAACCTCCTTGAGATGGAGCCAGAGGAGCGTGCACAGGAGGGCATCTTTATGAGTTTCCAATACCCAGTGGAGATCCCTGGGGTCAGTATGATTAACTTCCTTCGCACCGCAGTGAATTCCAAGAGAGTAGCACGCGGGGAGCACCCTATGAGTGCCTCGGAATTCCTCAAACTGATCAAGGAGAAGCAAAAGCTAGTGGAGCTCAATAGCGAGCTCACGGGGCGTGCCGTGAATGTTGGCTTCTCGGGCGGTGAGAAAAAGCGTAACGAGATATTCCAGATGGCTGTGCTACAGCCTGCTCTCTCTATCTTGGATGAGACCGATTCGGGCCTAGACATCGACGCACTGAAGATTGTAGCACACGGAGTCAATACCCTTCGTTCACCCGAGACGGCAGCGATAGTGATTACTCACTACCAGAGGCTACTCGACTTTATCAAGCCCGATATCGTACACGTGCTACTCGATGGCCGTATCGTGAAGACAGGTGGCCCCGAGCTTGCCCTAGAGCTAGAGGAGCGAGGCTATGACTGGATTAGAGAAGAGCAAGAGAAGGAGGCAGAATGAAAAAGAGTAAGAGAAAGGAAGCACAGCTGGCACTCGCTCAGCACTTCCTCAGTCAGTACCAGCCTGCCCCCACGCATCCGCTCCTAGAGCGTGATCGAGCAGCCGCTAGGGAGTACCTTCAGGAGCGAGGGCTACCTATCTACCGTGAGGAGGACTACCAGTATTTCAAGATTGATGAGTGGCTCTCCAAGGAGTGGCAACTCTCTTCCGCCCCACGCCTTACTGAGGCCGAAGCAAAGGCTTATGCTTGCCGACTTACCTATCCCGATGTGGTGCAAGCCTATTTGATTGGTGGCAAAGTGGCACCTTCGGCAGAGAGTCAGGGTTACTTCGCTGGCTCGATCACTGAGTTCGCTAGCAAATACCCTGAGGTGGCGGAGCGATATTATAATCAGATGCCCTCTACCAAAGAGGCACGTCTCACCCAGCTCAATAGCCTCTATAATGAGGACCTATTTGTCTACTATATCCCAGAGGGAGTACACTTGCCCTCCCCTCTGCACCTTATTCATTATCCTTCTTCTTCTAAAGACCAGGGGCAGACACTTACCTTCCCTCGTATCCTTGTGATTGCCGAGGCGGAGAGCGAAGCTACACTGCTTTTCTGCGACCATGGAAAACACGAGGAGGCGACTGGCTATATCGGTGCCATTGAGATCTATGTGGATCGAGGGGCCAAGTTTAGCTACTTCAATATCGAGGAGAGTAGTACCCACAGCCTGCGTGTTATGGAGACCCATATCCAGCAAGCTGAGGATAGTACAGTGATTGTGGATAATGTCACGGTGCAAAACGGAGCAACGCGCAACAACTTCTTTTGCGACCTCATAGGCGAACGAGCCTCTATCGACCTCGATGGTTTGGGCGTGCTTGACGATGCTAAGCGACTAGACAACTGGTGCTTTATACGCCATAGCAGTCCCAATTGCCACTCCGACCAACTCTTTAAGTACACCATGAATGATACCTCCATTGGCTCTTTCTGTGGTAGGATCTACGTTGCTCCTGATGCTCAGAAGACCGAGGCGTATCAAAATAACCGCAACCTCCTTCTTTCGGAGCAGGCGAAGATGTTTTCCAAGCCACAGCTAGAAATCTATGCCGATGATGTGAAGTGTTCGCATGGTATGACCACTGGTGAGCTCAACGAGCAGGCAATCTTCTATATGCGTCAGAGAGGAATCCCATTGATGGAGGCCAAGCTGATGCTCACCGCCGCCTTTATGAGCGATGTGCTAGAAAAGATTAGTTACCTCCCTCTGCGTGAGCGACTCATCAATACCATTGACAAGCGGTATAGAGGCCTACCTGCCTCCTGCCAATAACCGTTTCCCGAAATAGATAATATCCCCGTTGACCCTACGGATCAGCGGGGATTTTTTTATCGGAACTGGCTCATTCAAATCGGAGATATGAGCCTAGTTTGACCACTCAAGCATATTTTTGGAGGCCACCTTGGATACTCTCTTTCGACCCATCTGTATCGTCTTAGAAATCAAATGGTTATAAGAACGAAAAATGAGATGCAACTAAGCATTTGCTTTGTTGCATCTCGCCGTTTGCTTAGTTGCAACTAACCGATTGCTTAGTTGCATCTCAGTTTTTGCTCTCCTCCTACAAGGCGTTTTGAGACTATTTGGAGGGTTCCAAATCTTCGCCCCCTTTTGGCTAGAGGGCGTAGCGGATCATGAGGAGGATGGTGACGATGACGAGGGTCCAATTGAGTTGTTTGTATTGGCCGCTGAAAAGCTTTACTAGGGTGAAGCTGATCATACCGAGTGCCATTCCCTCTGCAATGTTGTAGGTGAGCACCATAGTGAGCATGGTGATGAAGCAGGGGAGTGCCTCGGAAAGGTCGGAGAGGTTGATATCTCTCACGGAGCTCAGCATCAGCACCCCTACCATCACTAGTGCCCCTGTGGTAGCAGCGGAAGGGATGATGAGGAAGAGTGGGGAGAAGAAGAGTGCTAGCACAAAGAGGAGTGCGGTCACTAAGGCGGTGAGCCCTGTTCTACCCCCTTCGGCAATACCGGAGGCACTCTCCACGAAGGTGGTGACGGTAGAGGTACCGAAGAGTGCACCTGTGGAGGTGGCGATGGCATCGGCCATCATTGCCTGCTTTATGTTCTTGACATTCCCCTGCTTATCCATCATCTCGGTATTGGCTGCCGCTCCTATGAGAGTGCCCATGGTATTGAATATATCCATAAAGACCAAGGCAAAGATGGTGAGTGCCATATCTGCATTAAAGATCGCGTGGAAGTCGAGCTTTAGGAAGGTGGGCTCTAGGGATTGGGGCATTGAGATAACCGAAAAGCCGGAGGGCACGTGGGTAACCCCCATCGGTATACCGACAATGGTGATGATGATAATGCTGTAGAAGAGAGCGCCTTTGACCCTCAGTACCATCAACACTCCGCTGAGGATGATTCCCATCATAGCGAGAAGGGCGGTAGGGGTGAACTCTCCGAGGGCAACGAACGTGGCGGGGTCGCTCACGATGATTCCCGCATTCTTCAACCCGATAAAGGCGATAAACATTCCGATACCACTGGAGATGGCGAAGCGTAGATTGATAGGGACACACTTCACGATCTGCTCTCGTATATTGAAGAGCGTGAGGAGGATAAAGATGATACCCTCCACGAAGATCGCTGCCAAGGCGGCTTCCCAACTATAGCCCATCGCTTGTACCAATGTAAAGGCAAAGAAGGCGTTGATACCCATACTTGGGGCTTGGGCAAATGGGAGCTTTGCCATAAAGGCGATCAAGAGGGTGCCGACTGCCGAAGCGAGTGCAGTGGCGGTGAAGACGGCTCCTCGATCCATCCCAGCGGCACTTAGTATATCTGGATTGACCGCTAGGATATAGCTCATGGTGAGGAAGGTGGTAAGCCCTGCCATCATCTCGGTCTTGAGGTGGTATTTCTTTGGGTCGAAGCCCAACCATTGATAAAGTTTTTGCATCTCTGTAGTGACGTCTATGTAGTTATGCTATTTTAATCGGAGTGTTGAAAGATGTGCAGGAGATGCGAGGGGCACCTGCCATAGCTTAGTGAGTGTTACTTCGCCCTTGGGTAGGCGGATCTGTTGCTGGTGCTCGACCCACGTGGTGGGGATCTCTAGCTGAAGGTGTGATGCTTTTGCCCACCGATTATAGAGCTTAATCGTGATTTGGTTCTCCCCTTTTCGGAGAGGCAATAGTAGCTGGAGCGTGGCATTGCCCTCCTCTCGGTGGAGTGCACCATCAATGTATTCGCCATTGAGGTAAAGGAGGATGCCATCGGTGTAGGTGAGGGTGAGGGGCAACTCGGTTGCCTTATCTACTGTGATCGCTTGCCGGAATAATCGTCCTGAACTGAAGCCCATAGGAAGCGTGACCCCTTGTCGTAAATCGGCTTGCGATGGGATCCACTCTGGGTTGTTGGCGATAGTCGCCATCCGTCCTCTCTGAGGTGCCTCTTCGAGTGGACCCCATTGGTATGGTGGGGTCGGTATTGTGCTACTCCGTTCGGGATGTAGGGTTAGGGGCTTGCCATTGAGCAGAATCTCCCTCCCTACCTCCTTGTCGGTATAGGTGAGGGTGTAGCTCTTGGCACGAGGAACGCTCCACTGATAGCCTACGATGCTTTGGAAACTAGCATAGTAATCTGCCGAGGAGTGGGCAAATAGCGGTGCCGCATTGAGCGGTGTGAGTGCCCCCTTAGTTACTTCTTGCTTTGGTGCTCTATACTTGGTTTTGTAGAGATGATAGTAGGTGTTGCTGGCGATGAGCTGAGCACCCTTAGGGGCGGGAGTTCCTTTCTTCTGAAAGATAAACTTATGGCTTCTATCGGCACTTAGTGTGGCGAGTTGGTTGGCCGTTGCGGCAGGATGGGTCTGATAGATCGCTTCCTTAAAGGGGGCTAACTCCTCGCCAATCCGCTGGATCACCTCCGCCTCAAAAGGAACGATAGAGCCGTCGCCCTTCGGTCCGATATTGAGTAGGTACTTGCCACCATAGGCAACCACCTTGAGCAGTGCATCGAGTTTCTCTTGCACCTTCGCCTCTACCGATCCCCTCTCTTGCCACGATCGGTAACCCCATGTCTCATCAAAGATAGAGGCGGCTGTTTGCCACGGCATCGCCATCAAATAGTCGGGGTATTCATTGTCCGCCATCACGCAGAAGTCGGCGTAGTCATTGCCGAGACGTCCGCTCACCATACAGTCGGGCTGTAGCTGATGTACGAGGGCATAGAGCTCGGCACTTTGCTCAGTGGTGAGGCTTCCCATATCAAACCAGAGCTCATCTACTCGCCCATACTTGGTGAGTAGCTCCCGCACCTGAGCCATATTGTATTGGTGGTGTGGTGGAGTGATGGGGTCGGCATTGTGCGAAGTGAAGGGCACCGCATAGGGGTAGTGCCAATCGATGAGTGAGAAGTAGATGCCGAAGCCGATGCCGGCTTGGTGGCACGCCTCTGCTAGCTCGCCGATGAGATCCCTCTTGGCAGGGGTGTTCATCACATTGTAGTCGGTGGTCTCGGTATCGAAAAGGCAGAAGCCATCGTGGTGCTTACTGGTCATTACCACACTCCGCATACCGCCCTTCTGTGCCAAAGCGACGATCTCTTGGGCATCAAACTTTGCCGCATCAAGTTGTTGAGTGTAGGCTTCATACCAGTCGCTAAAGCCGATGCCGAAGGTGAGGATTTGCTCCGAATAACCTTTCGTGACCGGCTCTCCCTGAAAGACGCCACCAGGGATGGAGTAGAGCCCATAATGTACAAAGAGGGAGTACTTATCGCCGTACCAATCGTTGCTTTGTGCTGAGGCGGTAAGGGCTACTAAAAGTGAGAGTAAGAGTTGGTAGAGTCTTTTCATGGTCTTAATGGTTTTTGATGCAGTATCTCCCTCCTGGGAGTGAGTGGATTTGTCCATTCAATTCAAGCTCAAAGAGCATTCCAGAGATGGTTGGCACCTCTTCTCCTAGCTGCAATGCAAGGTCTTCGAGGGTGAGGTGGTCGGCGGTGCGTAGGGCCTTGAGTATTGGGTTGCTCTCCTCCTGCTCCTCTTCAAAGGGAAGCCTTTGGGGCTTGAGTGTGGGGAGTAGGTGGAGCTCGTCTAGGAGCTTATCGGGGGTGGTGATGATGCTTGCTTTTTGGTGGGCAACTAGTTTGTTGCACCCTTTTGAGGCGGGGTCAAAGATTCGGCCAGGAGCAACAAGTACCGAGCGGCCGTAGTCAAAGGCGATGTTGGCGGTGATGAGTGAACCACCTCGCTCGGCACTCTCTACGACTACGGTGCCGAGGGAGAGACCAGCGACAATCCGATTGCGTTGCACAAAACGCTGGGGTAGAGCGCGAGTGCGGTAAGGGTATTCGGTGACCACGCCACCACCCGTGGCGATCATCTGCTCGGCGAGGTCGCGGTGTGAGCTAGGGTAGAGGGTGTAGTGCCCATGTGCCACCACGCCGATGCTCTTAAGCCCATATTTCAGAGCCGCTTGGTGCGACAGTTTATCCACACCGTAGGCGAGTCCACTCACAATGGTGATATCGGGGCGTAGTGCAGCAATCCCCTCCATAAGGTATTCGAGCACATCAAGTGAGTAGTGGGTATTGCGTCGGGTGCCGACAAAGCTTATCATCGGGCCTGAGGGGATTTGCCCTTTTACGTAAAGCACTAACGGGGCATCGAAGCACTGAGCCAAGAAGGGCGGGTACTCCTCATCGCCAAAAAAGTAGAGCTTGAGTGGTCGCCCACGCTTTTGTAGCTCCTCCAGTATCTCCAATTCTCTCTTCGCTAGCTCTGCCCCATTACCCGAGAGTAGCAATTGTGCTAGCTTTGGTCGGATATTGGGGTGCTGCATCAGCTCCGCAGGGGTGGCTGCCATCACCGCTTCTGCCGAACCCATTTCCTCGATAAGGGCTTTGGCGGTGACAGGTCCTATCCCCTCCGTGAGACTAAGCTGTAGGAGAGCCAACTGCTCGGAAGAAAACTGCAGGGAGCTTTCCATTTAAGGCTGGATATTAGCTAGGAGTTGGTCAAAGTATTCGCCTCGTGTCAATTTCCCGTCCTGCACCAGCACAGCCGAGATCTTGCCCACGGCGGCTATCTTTTTATCCGAAAGGCGAATGACATCTTGGTCAAAGACAAGTCGCACGCCCTCGCGATGCACATTGAGGCCTACCCAAAAGCGGTCACCACTCTTGAGGGAGACCTTGTAGTCGATCTCCACTCTCGCAACAAAGGCGTCGTAGCCGAGGTCGTGCATCCGTCCGAAGTTATCGCCGAGGCTCTCGAGAAATTCGTGCCTCGCATGCTCCATATAGCGCTGGTAGTTGGCGTTATTGACCACTCCTTGGAGGTCGCACTCGTAGTCTCTCACCTTCATCTCAATGAGATAGAGGTACTTCTTATCTGGCAGTTGGCTCATAAAAACTTGCTTTTTCCTTTCTCTTCAACCATTCTCATCACATAAAGGCGGTCGCCTGGACGTACCTTTTCGGGCACCTTGACGCTAAAGCGAATGCCTTTTTCTGTAACCTCAGAGGCGATGCTATCGGCTACCCGCATCTCATTGGCAGGGAAGAAGACGGCTCCTGTAGTGGGTCCTGTGATGAGGAGCTCCTCGCCCTCTTTGATAAGCCCACTCTCGAGCTCCAATTCTGCTACGCCGAGCTTGGAGAAGTACTTGATCACCCGACCGACATGCGTCTTGACCCTTGTGGCAGAAGAGCCGTACTTGTGTGTCCACTCGCCCAATCGCTGGCCGAGGTAGTAGCCGTCCCAAAAGCCACGATTGAAGACGGTGGCGAGTCGCTCGTCCCAATCCCGTATCTTCTCCTCGGTGTAGCTCCCATCGAGGTGGGCTAGAATCGCCTCATTGTAGCACTCGCAGACCGTCCGTACATACTCGGGTCCCCTGGCACGCCCCTCTATCTTAAAGACACGCACCCCAGCGTCCATCATCTTATTCATAAAGTGGATGGTCTTGAGGTCTTTTGGCGACATAATATATTGGTTCTCCACCTCCAGCTCCATATCACTTGTGGTATCCTTGACTAGGTAGCTGCGTCGACAGATCTGGTTGCACGCCCCGCGATTGGCACTGCTATTCATCTCGTGCAGGCTGAGGTAGCACTTGCCACTTACCGCCATGCAGAGAGCGCCGTGGGCAAACATCTCTATCCGTACCAGTTCGCCCCTTGGCCCTCGGATATTCTCCTCCACAATGGCTTGGTGGATGCGATCCACCTGGTCTAGATTGAGCTCTCGTGCCAGCACCACCACGTCGGCAAAGCGGGCGTAGAAGCGGAGTGCCTCCACATTGGTGATATTGAGCTGCGTAGAGAGATGCACCTCTACCCCTTGGTCAAAGGCGTAGCTCATCGCCGCAATATCGCTCGCGATGATGGCCGATATGCCAGCCGCTTTGGCGGAGTCTACAATCTCGTGGAGTAACTCCATATCACCATCGTAGATGATGGTATTGACCGTAAGATAACTCTTCACCCCCTTTTCGTCGCAGAGCTTTACGATCTCCTCCATATCGTGGGTGTCGAAGGTCTTGGCACTCCTTGCCCGCATATTGAGCCCTTCGATGCCGAAGTAAACGGCATCGGCACCCCCTTGTAGTGCAGCGTGGAGCGACTCCCAGCTGCCTACAGGTGCCATAATCTCAAAGTCTTTGCGACTGAGTCCTTTCTGTATCATCAGAGGATATTTGTCTCCTTGGTAAACTTGATGATCTCATCAATGTAGCCAAAGGCTAGCCCCGTTACGCTATCGGCACAGCCGTAGTAGATAGCAATTCGGCCAGTCTCCGCATCGTGGATCGCTGCACAAGGGAAGGTAACATTAGGTACATCGCCCATGCACTCATACTGCTCAAGGGGGCTGATCAGATACTCCCCACTGCGGGCAATCATCTTCCAAGGCTGCTCCTTATCTAGCAGTGCACTACCAAAGGCATAGACATACCCATTGCAGCTCCTCAGTACTCCGTGGTAGATCATCAGCCACCCCTCGCTAGTCTCGATAGGGATAGGTCCGGCACCCACCTTGAGGCATTGCCAAGCACTCACCTCGAAGGGTGCTGGCGCCATTACGTGGCGGTGCTTACCCCAGAATACCATATCAGGAGACTCGCTATAGAAGATATCGCCGAAAGCGGTATGTCCATTGTCGCTCGGACGAGAGAGCATCGCGTAGTTGCCATTGATCTTACGAGGGAAGAGCACGCCATTCCTATTGAAAGGAAGGTAGGCATTCTCTAGCTGATGGAAAATTTCAAAGTCCTCCGTCCACGCCACTCCAATCGTAGGCCCATGATAGCCATTGCACCAGGTGACATAATACTTGCCCTCCATCTCTACCACACGTGGGTCGTAGCCATAAACCCACTCACCGATCTCAGGGTCGGGGCAGGTGAATTCGATCTTCTCAGGGCGGATATCCCACTTGATACCATCCTTACTGAAGCCTACGTGCAGACGCATACGGCGGTTCTTATCATCCACTCTAAATACCCCAGCAAAGCCATCCTTGTATGGCACCACGGCACTATTGAATATGCTATTGCTGTGAGGTGTCTCGTAACGACCGATCACCGGGTTTTGGCTATAGCGCCAGAGTACCTCCTTTGACCCCTTTGGTCTATCTTCCCACGGCATATTGGGCATCGCAGGCCCTTCAATCTTTATATCCATATCTCTATTGATTCATTAAAAAGTGATTATACTTATATCTCATTGCCCTCGTCATCGTAGGTAAAGGGCACTTTATAGGCACAAATAAGCCCAGGAATGGCTACCACTAGCGCGATGAGGAAAAATAGCTCGTAACCCACACGGTCACTGATAGAGCCACTCACCATGCCAGGGAGCATCACACTTAGGTTCATCAGACTAGTACCGATGGCGTAGTGTGCCATCTGGTGTGGTCCACGTGCCACCTGCTGCATCATAAAGAGGTTGAGCCCCACAAAGCCGAAGCCATACCCGAAGTACTCCATTGTGATCCCTATAGTAGTCCACCCGAGCCATTCTGGTTGGAAGTAAGCGAGTAGGAAATAGACCACAAAAGGGATGTTGAAGATCAAGGCTAGGGAAAAGAGCACCTTACGCAGCCCGAAGTGACTAATGTAATAGCCACTCAGTAGGCTACCGAGGATAAAGGCGGCCGTACCTGCCGTGCCGTAGATGAGTCCAAATTGCTCATTGGTAAGCCCGATACCCCCCTCCGCTACTCCTGCCTTGAGGAAGAGCGGTGCAATCTTTATTGCCAGTCCCTCCGTGAGACGGTAGAGGAGAATAAAGAGTAGGTAAAACCATATATGCTTCTTCTCAAAGAAGCTGACGAATATCTCTACAAAGCTCTTCATTGCATCGGATAGGGAGCGAGTCTCCTTGCTCTCTTCGGTATTCTTCATCTTCCCCGGCAGTATCGCTAAGTGGTAAAGCGCTACCGCAAGCATAATCACTCCCGCTAGTAGAAAGACGGCACGCCAGGCCCACAGCACTCCGTAGTCCTTTGAGAGGCTACCCACGAGGTAGACCAAAGCACCACGGGCAAAGATCTTGGCAATATTGTAGGCGGCACCTTGCCACCCAATGTATTGGCTCTGTTGCTTTTGGCTAAGGTATTGCATATAGGTGCCATCGCCTGCAATGTCGTGCATGGAGCCACTAATCGCCATCAGTGCCATTAGCACAATAGTCACCGCAAAGAAGTTCTCCACTCCGAGCCCCGCAAAGATGAGCCCTAATACCACTGCCGACACCAACTCAGTTAGCACCACATACTGCTTCTTGGTGCCAAAGATTTCCATCACGGGACTGAAAAGGGGTTTCAAGCTCCACGGCAAAGTGAGGAGCGATGCCCAAAAGGTAATCCGACCATCGGGGATCCCGAGGTCCTTAAACATCAAGAGCGATACATCCGATAGCAACACCATCGGAAGCCCCATCGCAAAGTAAACCGTCGGCACCCACACCGCAGGACTTTTCGTTTGACTCATCAGATAACTTAATCAATAATATTACTATTAGAATACAAACTTACCAAATTCCTCCCTATTCACCTTATCATCATTGGCCCCCTTGTGGGTCGGATCTCCTGATTTAGTGCTAAAATGCTATTCTTGGAACAGCCATAAAACCTCTATACAAGTAGAGCAAAAGTTGAGTTGCAACAAAGCAAATGCTTAGTTGCATCTCGCCGATTGCTTAGTTGCAACTCGCCAATCGCTTAGTTGCAACTCAGTTTTCTTTTTTATATAGTATTGAATATCAGTTTATTATAAATGGGCTTTTTGAGCCACTACTTCCTCCTATTTTATAGGGTCATTAACTTATACATTTACTCCTAATGCGTAACCCCTGGGGAAGTCGGTGTGGAAGTGGGTTTGGAGGGGGTGGTGTATCGTCTATGTATCTTGAGAATGTTGCAAGAAGTGCCATTCATCTCTGGAGACTGTTGCACGAAGGCGATCTGCTGAGCCTAGGCTTCCGTAAGGATGCCAAGGCACATAATGTTGCTTTCGGGATTCGGGCTCGGTCACGTACGTGAGTACGCTCCCAGCACCCTCACCCTCAGCGCCTTGCATCTCATCCTTCGTTCAAAGTCTCAGTGCAATTGATTCAAATGTGCGAGAATGGCACTTCGTGCAACATTCTCTCTGTAGCTAAGACAATAAAAAAGGACCCCCGAGAGGAGGTCCTTTATAGTTATGTATTAGGGATCGTAGCTTAGAAGGTGAGGGTAGCACCTACTACGAAGTGAAGTGGTGCGGCAGGGAAGTAAGTAGCCCATGCCTTATGCTCCACTTTCCCATCCACTACTTCTACATAGCCCCCGCCAAAGCCATTGGTCACGTAGCTACTATTGTAGAGGTTGAGCACCTGTAGCTGAAGCGCTAGGGTCTGCCCATTTCTGAATGGTTGCAGATAGTTGGCCATGAATTGACCTGTGTAGTAGTGTGGGATAGAGCGGCTCTCAAAGCCCGAATTATCGAGATACTGCTTGCCTACATAGTTGCCACTGAGCGCCAAAGAGAGGCGTTCAATTGGCGACCAAGTGAGCGAGTGATTGAATAGTAGCTCTGGGCTCTTAGATAGAGGAGTTCCCTTGAGAGGGGTTGCTACTTTTTCCTCGGTAGTATAATTGTCCTCAACAAGTGTCATCTCCACTACTCTATTGCGGGAGAGGGTACCATTGGCCGATAGCGTGAGCTGAGGAGTGATCGCCCAGGTAAAGCCTAGCTCTGCACCAGCACGGTAGCTCTTAGGTACATTCATAAGGAGTGGTTCGCCTACATCACTCACCTTGCCATTTTGCACCAATTGATCCTTGTAGTACATTCCGTAGAGATTGGCAAATAGGCTGAGGTTCTCCCCATTATTCCAGTTGCCCCCTAGCTCTAGGTCGAGCATATACTCGGGTCGAGGCATAATCTCATTGCCATTGGCATCGTACTCCTTGCTCTCAGTATAGGCCTTGCGATTGGGCTCCTTGCCAGCGGTGGCTAGCGAGAGGTAGAGAGAAGTACGATAATTGGGGCGATACTGAATGCCCACCTTTGGGAGAATGAAGTTGTAAGGCAAGTGGTAGTCGAGCTGATCCAGCTTATTATCGTGCTTGCTCCACTTATCAGTAGATCCGTTCATCACGGCATAGACGTGTCGATACATCACATCGGCATAGAGCATCACCTCATAGGAGAGGTCCAGCTCCCCCTTTAGGTAAATGGAGGCATCGGTACGGGTGGAGTGGTTGCGATAATACTCCTGATTAGGCGTGTACTCAATTGACTTATCCTCTACGTATGGGATCAATCCATAGTGGTCGCCAACGTAGCGATTGGCTGCCAACCCTCCTGATAGGCGGAGATGATCTTGAGAGTAACCGATATTGAATATTCCACCAAAGAAGTGGTTGTCTAGGTACTTCTCTCTAATCAGCGTTCCCTTGGACTTGTCCGAAGCAGGCAATAGACCATACTCTCTTAACTTCCGGCCGGTGCGGTACTCGTGAGTAAAGCCTTTGCCTCTAGTATAGTGAAGGGTGAGGTCGTACTTGAGGTTGGGTAAAGGGTAATGGCGGAAGATAGCGTAGGTATGCTGCTGGTCGTAGTTGTCGTTGTTGTCGTAGAATTGATGTTTGCTGGCATCCTTCTCATCAGGGTTCATCCAACCTGCCGAATTGAAGCGCCGACCAAAGTCTTTCTCTTGGTCGGGCTCTAGACCATTCCACGCAATTCCTGTCTTCTGAATTCCACGGTGGTGGATCAGGCGGAAGCTATAGTAGTTGCCTTGATACATTGCCTGAGCTAGGTAAGATAGCCCCTCGGTGCCAGAGCGATCTACATAGCCTTTGCTACGAATGTGGGAGAGATTGCCACCGAGTCGCCAGCCACTAGATAGCTGACCACTCTCTAGGGCCACCCTATTGCGGTTCAGCCCGTACGAGCCCCAGTGGGTGCTCAGGCTTCCTCCCGCCTTTGAGCTAGGGTCGGCGCTCTGCATATCCATCGTTGCACCAAAGGCACCGGCACCGAAAGAGGAGGCACCAGCTCCGCGGACAATTACAATATCCTTCAGACGCGAACCGAAGTCGGGCATATTGGCCCAGAAGACGGTCTGGCTCTCCGAATCATTCACTGGTACGCCATTGACTGTGATATTGACACGAGTGGGATCCACACCACGAACCGTGAAGTAGGTATAGCCTCCGAAGACGCCACTCTCATTGGTGGTGACGAGCGAAGGGGTGCCCTTCAGAAGGGAGGGAATATCCCACGCTGTGGTCTGTTGCTGTAGCTTCTTTACCGCTATCTTTTGCTTAGTGATCGGAACCCTTTCACCAGGGCGAGTACCAAGTACTACCACCGTCTCCAGATCTCCAGTCATCTCCACCTGCTCTTGTGCCGAGGTGGCTACTGGCAATAGCATTAAGAGCAGCCCCGAAAGGGTGGCTCTCAATTGTTTGGTTGTTCTCATTATCTTTTCTCCTTTTTGTATTTGATAAACATTTTATTTGAGCTGTTGCCATATCTTTTATGTCTCAAATAAGGAGTGATATTGAAGATAAGAGAGAGGCGCGACACTCAGCGGTCGCTCGTCTATTTGCATCCCTACGCCGGCATTGTCCGTACAGGTTGGAGGGTCTCTTCTCAGCCAAAGCAATTGCCTTTAGCACCCCTTGCGAGTTTAGAATATATGGTAGCACAGCTACTTCATTTGCAAAGTTACGTGAAATAAGCCGACCTAGCAAATAGGGCATCGTGAAGAGGCTCAGTGAATAGTTTGTATTTATTATCTTTTACTTGTAAATTTGCAATGGATGCTAAGTTGGTACCTTAAATTGGAAGTGTTATGATAACAATAAGTGCAAGAGACTTTAGAGAGAGTCAGGGGAAATACTTGAAAAAGGCACTCAACGGCTCGGATTTAATATTGACAACTCGAGATTATGGCTCGTTTCGCATTGTACCAGTTAGAAGTGATGATAAGGTGTATAATGATGCTGAGTTGGACGAGATGGTTCAATCTGCTATAGAAGAGTATGAGGCGGGTGAGACTATTAGCTATACAGCTAAAGAGCTCAGAGAAATGGCCAATCTTCAAGTCTCTGAGGAATGAATATCAAGCTAACTAAGGAGGCGGAAAGGGACTATAAGAAGATTATCTAGAATGGTCAAAAGAGTAGCCTTAAAAGAGTTATTCAAATATTTGAGGAGCTGGAAGTGAGCCCAAGAGAGGGAATAGGACAGCCAGAGCGATTGAAACACTTCAAAGATAAGGAGGTGTGGTCGCGTAAGATTGATTAGAAGAATAGGATTGTTTATCTCATTAAGGATGATGAATTGATCGTCTTAGTTATTTCTATGCTAGGGCACTACGACGACAAATAACTCATCGCATTGTTCCACTTAGTGAGATATCCCTCACTCACACTCCGATTCAGGATCCACCACTCTAGGGCTATTGTGGAATCATCTCTGCTGCTTGGTCGATGAGCTGTAGGAGCTCTGCTTCGGTATTGGTGCGGAGCATCGCTACACGGTGGCTTTTGAAGTCGGGAATGCCTTTGAATAGGGGGGTAATGGCGAGGTGTCGGCGGAAGTGGAGGATCCCTTTGAGTTCGTTTTGGCACTTTGCAATGCTCTCGTGTAGCATCCTCTTAAGCACCTCTACGTACCACTCCGTGGGGTGATGCGGCACTTCTTTATCGTCGAGCACCGCCCGCATTTCCTCAAAAATCCACGGCTGACCTATGGCGCCTCGGCCTACCATCACTGCATCCACTCCCGTGGTTTCAAACCGCTCAAGAGCTATCTCGCCACTCGTTACGTCACCATTGCCGATGATCGGAATGGTGATGTTGGGGTTTAGCTTCACCCGAGCAATCGGTTCCCAATCGGCCTCTCCCTTGTACATCTGACTTCGGGTACGGCCATGAATGGTGAGTGCTTGGGCACCCGCCTCCTGTATCTGCTCCGCCAGCTCCTCGATGATGATATGGTCGCTATCCCAGCCAAGTCGCGTCTTGACCGTCACCGGTAGCTCTACCGCATTGACCACCGAGCGAATGATCTCCAGCATCAACGGGATATCGCGTAGCATCCCAGCCCCTGCTCCTTTGCCTGCCACTTTCTTCACGGGACAACCAAAGTTGAGGTCAATCAGCTCGGGACTTGCCTCTTCTGCCACCTTTGCTGCCTCCGCCATCGTCGTGGCATCTCGCCCGTAGAGCTGTATGGCGACAGGTCGCTCCTCATCTGCTACCACCATCTTCCGTAGAGTGCTAGGGATAGAGCGAACAATGGCATCGGCATTGACAAACTCTGTCACTACGATGCTGGCACCGAATTCACGGGCGAGTAACCTAAAGGAGGCGTCGGTGACGTCCTCCATCGGGGCGAGGAATAGGGGGCGGTACCCCAAGTCGGTCTTACCTATCTTCATGCTTCTTGGTCCATTGCTCATAATCGTGAGGGTAGTGGGTCTTGAGGAACTCCATTGCCCGCTCCACAGCTAGTGAGATGTGAGGCGTCACGTTTTCCTCACCGAGAAGATCCACCACTCCACTCTGTCGGAGCGTCTCCAGCACCGCTGGTTGCACCCCACTGAGGATATTCTGCGTCTGCGACTCCTTGTGAAGCTCAATCATCGTTTTAAGGTTGTGAATGGCGGTGGTATCTACAAAAGGCACCATACGCATACGGATAATGCGAGCTCGTGGGTTACCCGGCATATTCCGCATTGTCTCATCAAACCTATTGGCGATACCAAAGAAGAATGGCCCTTCAATCTCGTACACCTCTATACACTTTGGAAGGTCTAGCTTAGTCGACTCTGGGTGCCTATTTTTATCATCAATCAGGTTGATTTCCGAGGCATCAAGCACTCGCTTCAGAAGGATAAGAATAGCGAGTACCATACCGATGCCAATCGCTACGGTGAGGTCAATCAATACCGTGAGAAGGAAGGTGATCACCATCACGAGGGAGTCGCCCTTCGGTCCCTTAAAAATGGCGATGAACGAGCGCCACCCACTCATATTGTACGAGACCACTACCAGCACACCAGCCAATACCGCCATCGGAATATGACTAGTGAGCGGGGAGAGTACTAGCAATATCAGAAGCAGCACCACCGCATGGATAATGCCAGCAACGGGAGTTTTTCCACCATTATTAATATTGGTCATGGTACGAGCAATCGCACCAGTTACAGGAATACCTCCGAAGAAGGGCACCACGATATTAGCCACCCCTTGTCCCACCAACTCCATATTGGAGTCGCTCTTAGCCCCAATCATACCATCGGCAACAGACGCAGAGAGTAGGCTCTCAATAGCACCCAGCATTGCAATAGTAAAGGCGGCGGGAAAGAGTTGCTGTAGTCGCTCAATGGTCACCACCGGCATCACCAGGTTAGGCAAGCCCGCCTCAATAGTGTAGCGGTCACCGATATTCTCTGGACGAGCAATTCCGAGATAGCCGAGCAACACGCTCACAAGGGTGAGGACGATCAGAGCAATTAGCGAACTCGGTAGATTTTTATTGATCTTCGGCACCAACACAATGATCGCAATGGCAACAAGCCCAAATAGGAGTGCCATCCACGAGGTGGTACCAAAGGCACCGAAATAGGCTTCCCACTTACCGAGGAAGTCGCCTGGGAGGTCGGTGACTTGTAGTCCAAATAGATCCTTGACCTGTGTAGTAAAGATGGTGACGGCTATACCAGCGGTAAAGCCGACAATAATAGGGTAGGGGACAAACTTAATCAAAGAGCCAAGTCGTAAGAGCCCTAGCAGCACCAGCATCACCCCTGCCATCAGTGTGGCGAGTGCTAGTCCGTCAATGCCATGCTTCTGGATAATCCCAAAGACAATAACGATAAAGGCACCCGTAGGCCCTCCAATCTGCACTTTGCTCCCGCCTAGTAGCGAGACGAGAAAACCTCCGATAATGGCGGTAATCAATCCCTCGGTAGGAGAGACACCACTGGCGATACCAAAGGCGATGGCGAGTGGAAGTGCCACCACACCCACAATGATACCAGCGGTGAGATCTTTGAGAAAAGTCTCCTTATTATAGTCCCTAAGGTCCTTAAATAGTTGTGGAACCAATCTATTTTTCATAATGAGTAAGTGGTAAATAGTTACCTGATCATAACGTGTCGAAATGGTAGGCAGCTAAAGCTATCGTGGTGCACGATAGGGTGGAGGGGGTTACATCACCATGCCTCCGCAGACATTGATGGTCTGCCCAGTAATGTAGGAGGCGGCATCAGAGGAGAGGAAAGCCACCACTTGGGCTACCTCTTGTGCCTCTCCAGGGCGACGTAGGGCAATCGACTTGCTCCACTCTGCCACCACCTTTTCATCTAGCACATCGGTCATATCGGTGCGGATAAAGCCAGGGGCTACTGCATTGATGCGGATGCCTCTCGAGCCTAGCTCCTTCGCTGTGGACTTGGTAAATCCAATCAGCCCCGCCTTGGAAGCTGCATAATTGGCTTGCCCAGCATTGCCCGTCACGCCTACAACCGACGAGATATTGATGATGGCACCACTGCGGGCCTTCATCATCGGCATCGTGACCGCCTGAGTGAGGTTGAAAGCACTCTTGAGGTTCACCCTCAGCACATCGTCCCACTGCTCCTCCGTCATACGCATCAGCAAGGTATCCTTGGTGATCCCAGCATTATTGACCAGAATATCTATCTTGCCAAACTCCTTGAGCACCTCCTCCACAAAGAGCTTTGCTGCAGCGTGGTCGGCGGCATCAGTGGCATATGCCTTTACCTTTACCCCGAGCTGACCCAGTTCCTCCTCCAGACTGCGGGTATTTTCATTAAGCGAGCGACCAGTAAAAGCTACATCGGCACCCAGCTTTGCCAGTTCGGTAGCTATGGCTCTGCCGATTCCTCTACTTCCTCCCGTTACGATGGCCACTTTGCCCTTTAGTATATCATTCATAAATGTATTGCTTATTATTTTTGTAATCCTTCCATCAGTAGGCTACGCACCACCCGATAGGTCTGCGTCACCGCCTTCTCTGTACGACCCAATTGACCACGGATAAAGGGCACCTCTAGCCCCTTCAGGCAAGCGTGGATCAGCACCGCACTCGTGCGGATATCTATCTGCCTAAAAGAGCCATCTGCCACACCATCGGTCAGTATCTTCTGTATCAATCGACGCTCCAGCACATCAAACCGCATTCGGGCTCGCTCTACCGTAGCAATGTCGTTGAAAAACTCCGCCTCTAGGGTGCCATTACGCTGTACCACCTCATTGACCGCCCTCTCCCGCTTAGCTATAAAGAGCATCAGCTTTGCAATGCCATTCATCGGCTGGTCCACAAACTCCTTCAGCTCCTCATAGAGTACCTGCAGCTCGCCCTGAATCACAGCAAGGTACACATCGCTCTTAGTGCCGAAGTAGTTGTAGAGAGTTCGGCGCCCCTTGCCCGCTGCTACTGCGATGGCATTCATCGTCGTAGCGTGGTACCCTTGCTCCGCAAAGAGGTCTCTAGCGACCTCTATAAACTTCTGTCTAGTCCTATCTATCGCCACCGCCTTACTTTTTATCTCTAATGAATATATTGATAGGAGTGCCCGAGAAGTCCCAGTTGCTACGCACTTGATTCTCTAGGAAACGCTTGTAAGGCTCCTTGACCCACTGAGGTAGGTTGCAGAAAAAGACAAAGCTAGGCACCTGCACCTTGGGGAGCATCGTCACATACTTTATCTTGATATACTTCCCCTTATTGGCAGGTGGTGGTGTCTTCTCAATGATAGGGAGGAGCGTGCTATTGAGCTTGGCGGTAGGGATGCGCTTCTTTCGCTTGTCAAAGATCTCCTGAGCCAGATCTAGCACCTTCAGGATACGCTGCTTCTCTGTTGCCGAGATAAATAGGATTGGGAAGTCGACAAAAGGAGCCAGACGCTCGCGTATCGCCTCCATATATCCATTCATCACCTTTTGGCTCTTCTCCTCTATCAAGTCCCACTTATTGACGCAGACGATCAGCCCCTTCTTATTCCGCTGAATGATGGAGAAGATATTGAGGTCTTGCCCCTCAATCCCTTTCGTCGCATCCAGCATCAATATGCAGACATCGCTATTCTCAATCGCACGAATACTCCGAAGCACCGAATAGTACTCCAGATCCTCATTCACCTTGCCCCGCTTACGGATTCCAGCTGTATCCACCAAGCTAAACTCGTGTCCAAACTTATTATAATGCGTGTAGATAGAGTCGCGAGTGGTGCCTGCAATGTCGGTGACAATGTGTCGCTCCTCGCCTAGAAAGGCATTGATGAGCGACGACTTCCCCGCATTGGGTCGCCCTACCACTGCGATACGAGGGTAGTTCAGCACCTCTTCCTCCTCATCGCTCGCCTCGGGCAGCGACTTCACTAGTAGATCCAAAAGTTCGCCAGTCCCTGTGCCGTTGATCGCCGAGATAGGAATTGGGTCGCCCAATCCGAGCTTATAAAACTCCGCCGCATACACCTCCATATTGAAGTTGTCCGACTTATTCGCCACCAGAAGCACTGGTTTGCTGGTCTGCCTCAGTAGCTGAGCAATCGACTGATCAAGGTCGCCCAAGCCCGCTTGTATATCTACCATAAATAGGATCAGGTCGGCCTCCTCGATAGCGATCTCCACCTGCCGATTGATCTCCTCCTCAAAGACATCGTCCGAATTATCTACCCAGCCACCAGTATCTACCACCGAAAAGTTGACCCCATTCCACTCCGACTTACCATATTGGCGGTCACGAGTGGTGCCAGGCTCGTCAGTAACGATAGCAGTGCGGCTCTTAGTTAGCCGATTGAATAGTGAAGACTTCCCCACATTGGGTTGCCCCACTATAGCCACCAATTTATTAGTTGCCATATCTTATACCTCTCTTTCTTTCTTAATCCAATTTGTATCCGAAGTTGCGGAGCATCTTGTCGCTGCTCCTCCACTCCTTCTCTACCTTCACGAATAGCTGTAGGAATACCTTCTTATCAAAGAAGCGCTCAATATCCTGCCTTGCCATCGTGCCAAGCTTCTTAATCGCTGCCCCCTTGTGCCCTATCAAGATACCCTTTTGCGACTCCCGCTCCACATAGATATTAGCAGCGATACGGATGAGGTTTTCCTCCTCCTTAAACTCCTGCACCACCACCTCCGTGGCATAAGGGATCTCCTTTTGGTAATAGAGGAATACCTTCTCCCGAATAATCTCCGAGACAAAGAAACGAGCCGGCCGATCGGTGAGGGCATCCTCCTCAAAGTAGGGGGGCGAATCGGGCAGAAGTGCCTCTACACGCTCCGCAATATAGGCGATGCCTGCTCCGTGTAGTGCTGCTATCGGTAGCACCTCCAAGGCATTAGGCAAAAGCGACTTCCAAGTCTGCACCAGCTCCTCTAGCTTTTCGGGCGTCGATAGATCCGCCTTATTGATCAGCACCAATACTGGTACCTGTAGCTCCCTCACATCGGTCAGAAACGCCTCATGCTTCTTGGGCTCCTCTATCACATCAGTCACGTAGAGCAGCACATCCGCATCCCCCAAGGCACTTTTCGAGAAGCCGAGCATCTGCTCCTGCATCTTGTAGGCGGGGTCCACCACCCCTGGGGTATCGCTATAAACCACCTGCACCCCAGGTTTGTTGACAATGCCGATAATCCTGTGGCGAGTCGTCTGTGCCTTATTGGTGATGATGCTGATCTTATCCCCCACCAACTTATTCATCAAGGTCGATTTACCCACATTAGGGTTGCCTACCAAGTTGACAAATCCCGACTTGTAACCTCCTTCGTTCATTATTAATATCCTCCCATAATTTATTGACCGATCTTATCGCCATCATACCCCCACTTGAGGTAGATAGAGCCCCATGTATATCCTGCACCAAAGGCGGTGAGGATCAGATTATCGCCCTTGCGGAGCTTGCTCTCCCACTCCCACAGACAGAGAGGAATCGAGACCGAACTGGTATTGCCATAGCGGTCAATATTCACCATCACCTTATCCAGTCCCAGACCCATACGCCGTGCCGTAGCATCAATGATTCGCATATTGGCCTGATGAGGCACCACCCACGCAATATCCTCAAAGGTGAGCCCATTCCGCTCCATCAGCTCCACAGAGCAGTCGCCCATCTCCGTCACCGCCTCCTTAAAGACATGGCGACCATCTTGATGCACAAAGTGCAGACGCTGCTGTACCGTCTCCTCACTTGGAGGAAGGGTCGATCCACCTGCTGGCATAATCAGATGCTCTCGACCATCGAAATTGCACTTAATCAGGGCATCCATAATACCTACCTCCTCCTCGGTTGGCTCCAAGATAGCACAAGCTCCCGCATCACCAAAGAGTGGATAGGTATTGCGGTCCTCAGGGTCGGTGATGGCACTCATCTTCTCAGCAGCGACCAGAAGCACCTTTTTATACAGACCACTCTCCACAAATCCCCTTGCAATCTGCAATCCATAGATAAAGCCAGGACAGGCCCCTTGGAAGTCAAAGCAAGGCACACCAGAGATACCGCACTCACTAGCAATCACAGAGGCCGTAGTGGGAAAGTGGTAGTCGGGCGTATTGGATGAACAGAGCACTAAGTCAATCTCCTCAGGCCGAACTTTGTGCCGTGCCATCATGTCCTTCACCGCCTGAATGCCGAGGTACGACGATCCCGCCCCCTCCTTATTGAGCAACCTCCGCTCCTTGATTCCTACACGAGTGGTGATCCACTCATCGCTCGTATCTAATCGCTGAGCGATCTGCTCATTGGTGAGCACCTCATCTGGGACATACCCACCAATGGCTGTGAGGGTGGCAAATCTTTTCGTCGTCTTATTCATCTCTTACCTATGCTATGATTTAAAATAAATTATCATTCCCGCAGAAGTGAGCAATCTTGATAAGTCACTTCTGATGCCACAAAGATACCAAAATATTTCCATTTGTTTGGAAAGTGTGCAATCTCCTGTTCATCTCCTTGCGGAGGTGCCTTGGGCGCGGGTGCCTTATCGGACGAGTCAGACGAGTTAAGTGAAAACCCCGAATGGGGTTTCATGGTGTACTAACCCAAGCTTCCCCCTGAAGGGGAGCGTTAGCGAGCCTGAAGGTGAAGCTTGGGTAGCGATGGAAAAAGCACCCGCGAGGGTGCCATTCAGCTAGCCCGCCAGTCGTTCGGGGACTACCGTCCCCGAACGACTGGCGGGGAAAGAGAGTCAAGAAATAATATTCGACCCTTGTGGTCGCACAAGCCGATACGAGTGCGACCGCAAGGGTCGTTGGGGTGGGCTGCTGGGTTCCCGCCAGTCTTCGGCTCTGCGAGCCTCGACTGGGGGCTAGCTGAGTGGCACCCTATCGGGTGCCGCAATGGGTGCCTAATCGGACGAATCGGAAGGGGGAGGGGTGAAAACCCCGAATGGGGTTTTATGGTGTACTAACCCAGGCTTCCCCCTGAAGGGGGGCGTTAGCGAGCCTGAAGGTGAAGCTTGGGTGGAGGTGGTGCCATACCTAAGCTACCCCGAAGGGGTTGCATATAATCAGCTGCTAGGGACGTCGTAGATGAACGATGCCCACCCATAAATTTGGGAGGGTGGCTCAAAATGTGTAATATTGCACTAGATATAAATACCAATGAATAGATAAGTAGTATGGGAATATTGAGATGGACAAAGCGTGCAGGTAGCTTATGGACAGTGCTAAAACAAGCGGAGCCACAGGACTTCACTAAGTACAGTAGTCACTTCAGCGAACTCTCCTTTATGCAGAAGGTGAGTAGAGTGGGGGAGCTACTGGGGGATACGGTCTTGATGCCCGTCCTCAAGCTATACTATATATTGATGGAGCCTAGTGTCCCCAAGCAGTCCAAGCTCTATATCATGGGGGCGCTCGGCTACTTTATACTTCCTATTGACCTACTGCCCGACTTTATTCCTGGGCTACTAGGTTTTTCCGACGACTTAATCGTGGTAGGTATCATCCTCAAGCAGGTGCGTAAGTATGAAACCCCACAGATCCACGCCAAGGCGGAGCGCCTCCTCCGTAAGCTCTGCCCCCTGAAAAGAGAGACGCAACCAGCCCTCTAACCCTTTCTCCCTCATTGTCAAAAGGGGCATCTCCTCAATCGGGATCCTATCGGCTGTCCGAAACGTCCGTTACTCATCGAATGATGCTGAAATGTAGGCCGTTGAGAGTGGTTTTGTAACTATTTGATACCCAGATATATATTTGGGCGTTTATCGAGTTGCAACTAAGCAATCGGTTAGTTGCAACTAAGCATTTGCTTTGTTGCATCTCGGCAATTGCTTAGTTGCATCTCAGTTTTTGCTCTCCTAACTGGAGGGAATCATCTCATATAATAGTCCCTTCTTGTGAGCCAGGGGTTACGCATTAGAACGTTCTTACCTTATGGTTTATAGTGGGGTTCTACGGGTAAGGACCTCGGCAGAGGTCCGTGCTAAATAGGCACAGGTCAAGGCACGCAGTGCCGAAGACCTGTGTATAGATAGGTGTAAAATACCCTTGCGACCCCGG
>NZ_AQVC01000032.1 GCF_000372405.1 Porphyromonas somerae DSM 23386
GAAAAAGGAGAAAGCAAGGAAGAGCGACAAGAGGTGTCTCTAGTACAAGGAGCGGTCACAAAGTTGCTATTTAGATTTCATGAGGAAGAGATCGTCAACCCTCCTCTTGCCTATACCATACCTATAGACACAAAGTATTGGTCGGATGCCAACCAAAAGGCATGGAACCTACTTCATGCTAATTACGGTGGGGAGATAGATGAGAAGACAGCACGAGAGTATTATGGCTGGACAAGCTATCGTCCTCTAACAGACCAATCAATGCATACCAAAGTTTTATATAAGGATGATGTAAACCTTTTAGCGTGGGTAGCAGAGATGAAGGAGGAGCAGGTGATGAACGGAAGAGATTGGGGGCTGATGCTAGGATTAGAGACACTAGGTGGAACCCTCGTTGAAGTTTACCCACCTCTCTACTTCAACACCATCGGCGGCTACATACCCTCAATGAATGGAGGAAGAGATGGGTATTATGACAACTACTGTTACATCACTGCACCTGCTGGAGAATATCGCATGGTCTGCTTCGTGAAGTATCACAAGGATTATGTAGGCACACGAAATGGAGCGAATGAGAAGTGGTATAAGCTGCCTTACCTAGACTCAAGAGACTATGACGAGACAATGAGACTAGGTGGCGTTGGAAAGAAGTATCTTAACGAGCAAATCCCTTGGGGTAAGTCACCTTATAACGGCACAGAGAGACTCACGGTTATAGATAGAGTGACTAAACAAAGTGTAGCACCACGATGGAGGATGGGGATGACCTATCAAAGTCGAAAGGACTTTGAAAATAACAATCCAAGTTACACAAATGCTATCGATGGGCACCCATATAGGAAGATAGATGTCGGCACCATATTGGAAGCTACTCTCGTTAACAACAGCAATAACACTCTACGAGGAACTATAGTTGCTAAATGTGAGTATCTGCCAATGTTCAACCCAATTGGATATTGGAGATTTGATATTCACAAAGAGAATTATAAAAATGTGGGTGGACTAACCCCATTTTGGACACCTTGGAGCCACGAGGTGGGTAGAACACAAGTTACATTAGCACCTAACAGTGAGAACAAAGCTCAAGTAGAGGTGACAAACTATACTTGGAAATGGAATAGAGACGGAGAGTGTGGGATGGAAATGCTAGGACCAGATAAGTACATTCACCTATACTGGGTAGATGAAAATGGAAATGAAGAGATGATGAAACGTGTGGATTACACTTACATGAATAAAGCACAAAAAGACAACTTCGGGGACCCAACTACAAATAGAAACTACAATTTCATCAATGGATGGTATCAAAATCTAAATTGGAGAGAATATAAGGTGGGATATGGACCATCAGAAAGCAGAAATATACCCGAGGCCAATGGTTTTAACTTCTACTAAAACAAAAAAAAGGATAAGAGATGAAAAGTGAGCTACGTCGCACCACCCCACCTCATTCATCTTGAGATACAATCAGAACACGTTTATATAATACTGTTTATGTTAAGGTCAGATACCGATATGTTACATACCCGGAAGATATTGATTTAACAACTTCAATGGTAAGACTATTGGAAACTGATGCACTTGCACACAGGTCCCTATTTAAGAAGAACCACTGCTAAGTTCCATATCTGCTTGTCTAATACAAGCCAACATATTAAGTAGGCCATAAGCATTAACATATACTCCTAATGCATAACTTCTGCAGAATTCTCTTCTGAAATGTTGGATAGATAAATAATTATTATTACCTTTGCACGCAGTTAAGGCTTTATGCCTATTAGTAACGACGGCCACGTAGCTCAACTGAATAGAGCATCTGACTACGGATCAGAAGGTTGCAGGTTTGAATCCTGCCGTGGTCACTACCCTCGGGTAAGACTGGATAACTGGCCACGTAGCTCAACTGAATAGAGCATTTGACTACGGATCAAAAGGTTGCAGGTTTGAATCCTGCCGTGGTCACTACTAAGGCAAACCATCTTTGGATAGTTTGCCTTTTTCTTTTTGAAATAAGCGGACACCCTTATGAATATCAGTAGACATACGAAGGAGATTTTGAAGCTAGGGTACCCCATTATGCTTGGCCAGATGGGAGTTATTTTAGTTGGTTTTATTGATAATATTATGGTTGGAAGATACGGCACCTCCGAGCTTGCTGCCGCATCATTTGTCAATGGATTCATCAATATTGCCTTTGTCTTTGCGATGGGATTTTCGTACGGACTCACCCCACTTGTATCCGGCTCATTTGCCACTGGCAATGGCCAACTTCGCTCCCTTCTGAAGAGCAGCATCTTCCTTAATACCATCGTGGGCATCCTTATCACACTTGTTATGTGGATATGCTTAGTCAATATTCACTGGTTTGGTCAGCCCTATGAGTTACTTGGTCTTATACGTCCATACTACACGATTCATCTAGTGAGTATCATTCCCCTAATCATCTTTTATGGATACAAGCAATTTGTAGACGGTGTAGGGTTGACAAAGATTGGGATGACCGCCATCATTCTATCGAATATCATTAACATCGTATTCAATTACTTACTCATCTTTGGTAAGTGGGGATTTCCTGAGCTAGGTCTTGTGGGTGCTGGACTTGCCACCTTCATCTCCCGACTTGTGATGCTCGCCATCCTTATCTATGAAGTTCACGGAACGACAAGATTTAAGAGCATTTTTGAGACCAACCACTCCACTAAGGGGGCTATAGATAGAGGTCTACTCAAGAGGCTCAGTGGCATAGGGATGCCCTCAGCCCTTCAGCTAGGAATGGAGACAGCATCATTCAGCATTGCGGTCATAATGGTGGGGTGGATAGGCACGCTCGAGCTGGCAACGCACCAAATAGTCAACACAGTGAGTACCCTTGGCTTCCTGATGTTTTATGGAATGTCGGCAGCGGTGATGATCCGTGTAGGTCACTTCTATGAACTCAAGAAGAGTGACGAGATCAGAGGTGTGGTAAAATCAGGTTTTAAGATTCAGATAAGTATGGCACTGACACTCATTGTGCTACTACTCACTTTTCGCACCTACATTCCACACATATTCACCACAGATGAGTCAGTTATCAAGCTAGCATCAATCGTGATACTTCCACTAGCAGCCTACCAAGTGACAGATATGCTTCAAATCTTATTTTCCAATGCACTCAGAGGGATGCAGGATGTAAAGTTTACAGCGTGGGCAGCTTGTTTTTGCTACCTCGTCTTAACCATGTCAGCAGCTTATCTCTTTGGCTTTACTTTCGAGTGGGGAATCATAGGTATTTGGTGTGCCTTTTTTGTAGGCTTTACCTCCCTTGCCCTACTCCTCATCTCCCGATACTTTAGAGTGCTTCGTCAGCTAGACAAGGACATCAAGAGCCAAGGTATAAAATGATACCGACTCTGCACCAGCATCAATTAGTGCTCTACCAGCATTGACTAGTGTAGCACCCGTGGTGAGCACGTCATCTACCACGAGTACTCGCTTACCACTCACCTTACTCTTCTGCGGTGAGTAGAAAGCTCCTTGAATCTGTTGCCATCTCGCCTCTTTTCCCCTATGCGTTTGGGTACCACGCCCTCCACCTCTAGCTAGTAGAGTTTCATCAATAGGTAAGGAGTAGACCTCAGCTAGTCCTTTGGCAATAAAGGTAGACTGATTGTAGCCACGTCTATGCAATCTCTTTTTGAGCAGAGGAACTGGCACAATTACGGTTACGTCCAAAAAGTGCCCTGCATCACAATGTTGCTGTGCGAAGTGCTTTGCAAGATAATAACCAGTTTTGGGGAAGCCATTATACTTTACATTGTGAATTAGTGTACGTACAACACTAGGATTGCTAAAGATAAGATCGGTTTGGAATTCAGTGAATGGCACCAGCCCTTCCAATCTCTCTTGTGCATCATAATAACTCTCCATGCCAAAGTACTTAGGAAGTGCATCGAAGCACTTTGGACACAAAAAGATATCCTTACCCTCTAACCGGCAGCCACAATCCACACAATAGGCAGGATATATGAAATTGATGAGGTCATCAAAAAGCATATCACGAGACTGCAAGACGGTCAATCACCTCCTCGTATATATCCGATGGGTACCCTCTCCGATAGGCAACATCCACAAGCCGCATCCGCAGGTCGTACTCATTTTTGGCCTTCGTTTTGTATCTTGCCAGTTTAGGGGACAGATACTCCTCTAAAGCCAAAAACCAATCGTCGTAAGGTATAGCACTGAGTGCTTTTTGGATCAGCGAAGAGGGTACCCCCCGCTCTTGAAGCTCATATCGGATCAAGATGGGTCCCTTCTTGAGCATCGTTAGCTTATCCCTCACATATCGCTCGGCATACCGCTCTTCATCGATAAACTTATCGCTTTTTAGCTGGTCAATTATCTGCTCTATCTCCGAAGGCTCAATCTCACCATCGGACCAAGTCAATAGCTTTTCGGTCACCTCCTTAGAAGTCTTTTCGTATCTTGAAGTATATCTCCCCGCTTTTATCAATAGTTCTTTAAGTGCATCAGCCTCCATATCACGTCACAATCAAATATCGAGTTTTACCATTGAAGTCCTCGATGAATTCAACTTTTCTATCATAGAATAGCTCCCTCAACTCCCCAACGCAGAGAGGATTGATTTCAAAAGCGAGTACCTTACTATTATTATATAGCTCTTTAATCCGCCTATAAAAGAGAATCGGATCGTCGTCGGGTACAAATAGGGCCATCTCCGGCTCTGTCTCAAGCACATGTGGCTCCATTTCCATACGCTCCTTATTGAGTACATAGGGAGGGTTGCTCACCACCAAGTCGTACTGTTCGTGCTTCGGACTAAAGTGGTCGTCAAATAGATCGGCTCGCTGTAAATCAATCTCCAAGCCATAGCGATGAATATTTTTCTCTGCCACAGAGAGGGCATGGGGACTTAGGTCAATAGCCTCCACCTTGGCACCACACTTCGCCATAAAGAGGGCGATTGCACCGCTACCAGTACATAGGTCAATAGAGGTGGCACCAGGGAATAGATGCCCCCTACTCCTTATTATATAGCATAGCTCTTCGGTCTCTGGCCTAGGTATCAGTACCCCACTACTCACATAGAGATCCATTCCGCAGAATGAGGTGTGTCCGAGTACATACTGTAGGGGTTCATGCCCCAATAATCGAGAAAGCCAACCCTTGAGCAAATCAATCTTTTGATTAACTTTGCCATCACTAACCACGAGCATAGGATAGGGTTGCCCAAAAGCCTCCTCAAGAAGGATACGTGCGATGTACTCCGCCTCCTCCTGAGAGTAGTAGCTACCTAGCTCCGTAGCTAGCCATTGCTTGGTGGTTTGAAACTCATTCATTGGCACAAAGATAGCAGAAAAAAGTGGAAGATATACAATATATGCAGCTGGCGATCTACCTAGCCAGTAGAGGTGAAAACTTTGAGGTGAATAGTAATCCAAAGGTGGGTGCCATATTGGTATACAATGATACTATTATAGGTCAGGGGTATCACATCAGGCAGGGCTATAACCACGCAGAAGTTAATTGCATCGCTAGTGTACCCCAACGACTGCGGCACTTGATTTCCCAAAGCACCATGTATGTAACACTAGAGCCCTGTGCCCACCAAGGCCGTACCCCCTCTTGTGCTAAGATGCTAGTGGAGCAAAAGGTGAAAAAAGTGGTGGTAGGCACCCTTGACCCATTCCCAAAAGTTGCGGGAAAGGGGTGTCAAATACTGAGAGAAGGAGGAGTGGAGGTCTCTGTAGGATTACTAGAGGAGCAGTGCAAAGCGGTAGCTAAGATATTTATGACCAATCAACTACTCAGAAGACCGTACATCACCCTCAAGTGGGCTGAGAGTAGTGATGGCTATATTGACTACCATCGAAGTGCAAGTGAGCCAGCAGCCAAGATATCCACTCCATACATTCAGCTACTTACACACAAGTTGCGTGGCGAACACGATGCGATACTTATTGGAAGGGGAACAGCAATTATGGACCAGCCTAGGCTGAACAACCGACTATACCCTGGGCTCCCTTCGCCCAAAGTGTATGTCATAGACAGCCATAGAGAAAGTGATGCTTTACTCACGCCCAAAAGTGGTTGGCATTTGATAAAAGGCACCGATGATCTCAGCCAAGTGGTGAGTAGTCTCTACGACCAAGGGATTACATCGCTCTTGGTAGAGGGAGGGGCTAAGATCATACAGTCATTTTTACGTGCCAACCTTTGGGATACCATCCGAAGAGAGGTCGGAACCATTCAACTGGGGGCTGGAGTAAAAGCCCCCCAACTACCCTCTAGCCTATCTCCCAGTCACATAGATTATATAGATCGCCACCAGTTAATATACTATACCAAATAACGATAGAAAATGGTATCTTTGCAGATAGGATAAAGCGGAGGTGAAGTTGAGTGTAATAAATACGAAGTGGACGAATGATAAATAGATTACTAATAAGGATAAAGGTTTTGCAAGTGCTATACAACTATTATCAAGTGAAGCACATTGGTATACCAGGGGCTATTGGATTGCTGAGGTATGCATTAGACCAGTCTTACAACCTTTACCTCTACCTCACTGGACTCCCTTATGACTTGAAAGAAGCTGCCGCCTTCAGGCTGGCGAAGGAGGAGGATAAGTTTGGCAAAGACGAGAGCGTGGTGAAGTTGCTCAATCACATTATTGACAATCCTGTCACACAGGTGATTGGTAGCGACCTAGACTATATCCAAGCTCGTGAACAGGCATTTACGCCCAACCATAGCGTAGAGGACTTTATCAAAAAGCTACTCAACACTCTTATTGACCAGCGTGAAGAGCTACTTCAGATCAACTGGGATAACTTTGACGAAGTAAAGAAAGCGTGGAGAGCCTTTTATGGTGAAAACATCCTTCAGAGCGAGCTATTTGCAGATATTCTAGAGGAGACGGATACCTTTAGAAACGACGATATCGCCATTGTATTTACCTTCGTTACTAAAGTATATAATGGTCTTTCGGAGAAAAAAGCCTATTCCGAACAGCTGAGACCCCCTTACGCCTCTGAGGATGATGAGGACTTTGGTCCAACGCTCTTGGAGCACGCCATTGTACATGGGGAGGAGTACCGCGAGCTACTTAGCAAGTACTTCAAGAATTGGGACAAGGAGCGGGTAAGTGAAATTGACTACATTATCTTACAGCTTGCAGTGAGCGAGGCGATAAAGTTCCCCACAATAGATACCAGTATCATTCTCAATGAATACCTCAATCTAGCTCACTACTACAGCTCTGAAATCAGCCATACATTTATCAATGGCATCCTTCATGAGCTATTTACCGACTTGAAGAATGAGGGAAAAATACTAGGCAATTAACTATAAACAAAGGAAAATATGAAACTAATGACATTACTACAAGCACCAGCTGGTGCAATGGGTGGAGGAATGAGCACCCTCATCATGATCGTGCTGATGATCGCAATCTTCTACTTCTTGATTATACGCCCTCAAAGCAAGCAACAGAAAAAGCTGGAGGCAGCCCGTAAGGCCATGAAGCCTGGCGATAAGATTATGACCTCTGGTGGTATCTATGGCATCATCAGGGAGATCAACCCTGAAAATGGACAGGTAACCATTGAGGTGTGGGAAGGTGTGAAGATGAAGGTGGATATCAACCAAGTATTTGCTCTCCCTGATAATAGCACCAACAAAAAGTAAATAACCTTGAGCTTTTGATGGCTCATTTAGCAATTCCAATCAATAATGGGATTTTGGAATAGTATCAAGTCACTGAAACCTGTCTCCTACTTCTCAAGAGGTAGGAGATGGGTGATTTTGCTTTTTTGCTTTCTACTCTCGTTTATCCTTTGGTTATTTCAAGCGCTAAATGACAACTATACTAAGCGGGTTACGATGGCTGTAGAAGCCCCGACCCTTCCCCTGAGGTACGCTCTAGACGAGACCAAAGGGATTCCTAAGGAGATTGAGATAGCTATTACAGCTAGTGGCAATGAGCTAATGAGCTATACTTTTAGGCAATGGTTTGCCGCCAAGCCGATCCTTAAGTTGGCTATTGACACGCTCCAAATTTTGCCCGAGGGCGGATATATCAGTATCGGCAGGGAAGAATTGATCCGCCAGATTAAAAACACCAACGATGTTTTTAATGAGCACTTCAACAACTCAAATGACGCTCACATTGCCCTCTTCCCTGACTATATCTCATTTTCGTATGCTCCTCTTATTGAGGAAAAGGTAGGCGTCTTCTTTGGTGGTCAAGTAGACCTTGGTGAGGAGAGTAATAGGGTATTGGTTTCCTTAACTATGGAGCCTGAGGAGGTGAGTGCCTTTGGACTGAACACTTCCATTGATAGCCTAAGGATGACTCAGGGATTGATCAGTACAGAGCAGTCTCCTCTAGCGGTAACAAAAGAAGGAATTAGTAGCTATCGGGTAGCCTTAATAGCACCAAATGGAGTGAGGCTAACCCCTGACTCTGTAACGGTCACCACTGAGGTGGCACCGCTTAAATACAATTCTTTTATTGCCACCAATATTATGGTTCGCAATCTAGAAGAGGGCTACAATATTCGACTATTCCCATCTAGCATCAAGGTATCTTACCTAGCATTAGATGACGTAAAACTATCGGATATATCTGCACAGATTCACCCATATATAGATGTAGATGAGATTACGGAAGGGACTAAAAAGCTTAAGGTGAGGCTTCCAATGGTACCTAAAGAGCTACATATGATACAATTGGAGCCAGATGCGGTGGAGTATATAATTGAAAAAGAGTGATGCCAAAGGTCATTGGAATAGGGGGGCAAGTAGGTGCTGGAAAAAGCCTTGTGCTACAAACACTTAATGTGCTGTATGGAATCCCCCTATTTGATTGTGATAAAATAGCTAAGGAAAGCTACTTTATCCCCTCAGTAAGAGAGGAGATAATTGACCGCTTTGGGGTGGATCCGATTAAGGGCAATGGGGAACTGGCAAAGGAAGGAATAAGCAAACTTCTGGCTAATAAACAGACAAAGGAGGAGCTGGAAAGGATTGTTCACGGCACCGTAAGGGAGCAATTTGGACTCTGGAAAGCCCAGCAAGCAAGCAAGTGGGTAGCCCTAGAGAGTGCCATACTTTTCACCTCCAACATGTACCAGCTTTGTGACGTAACAATTGCTGTAAAAGCCGAAACGCCCATACGAATGAGCAGGGTACTAAAGAGAGATCCCTTTCGGAGCGAAAAAGGGTTTGAGCTACTTGAAAACCTACAGAGGGAGGAGACGACAAGACAAAATGATGAAGCGGATTGGCACATTGATAATAGTGGCAACACCTCTATCATAAGAGAATTGGAAGTAATTTACCATCAACTTGATAATATAATTCAACATAAACAATGAAGCTAACAGACATTATTTCTATATCAGGAAAATCGGGATTGTATAAGCTGATTAATCGCACTCGAATGCCTTTCACTGCGGAAGACTTGGAAAGTGGTCGGAGAATGCCTCTCTTTGCTAGAGACAACATCGTTTCCCTAGCCGATATTTCAATTTATACCGAAGAGGGCGAGAAGCCACTAGGAGAGGTATTTGAGGAGATAAAGAGCAAGCACCCCGAGACCATAGAGAATGAATCGGAAGTACTAGGAAGCTCTAGTAACTTACGTAGCTTTATGGAGGAGGTGCTTCCAATCTACGACAAAGAGAAGGTTCACGATAGCGATATTAAGAAGATGATAAAGTGGTATAACCTTCTTAGAAAAGCTGGCATGGAGACTTTTGTACCTAAAGAGGAACAGGACTCATCTGAGAATAAAGAATAATAATCTAAAGGAAGTCAGTCTCTAGTCGATCAGAGACTGGCTTCTTTCAGAATTAAAAACAAGGCAAGGCACAAATGGAGGAACTGAAGCACGAGTGTGGTATAGCAATGGTGAGGCTACGCAAGCCATTGACCTACTATCAAGAGAAATATGGCACGTGGAGGTATGGTCTAAATAAGATGTACCTCTTAATGGAGAAGCAACATAATAGAGGACAAGATGGAGCAGGTATCTCTTGCGTAAAGCTCACTGCTCCAACGGGTGAGGAGTATATGTACCGAGAAAGAGCTCTGGGAAATACAGCCATCACCGAGATTTTTGCCTCTGTAGAGCGACAAATCCAATCTTTCGGTAAGGAGAAGCAGGGAGACCCCAACTTCGCTCAGGCACACATCCCTTATGCTGCTGAATGCTATATGGGTCATCTGAGGTATGCCACACAAGGCAAGCAAGAGATACAATACGTTCACCCAATGCTTCGAAGAAGTAATTGGAGAGCAAAGAGCTTGTCGCTATGTGGTAACTTCACGCTCACCAGTGTGGACGATATATTTGACTCAATCACTTCAGTAGGGCAACACCCAAGAAGCAACTCCGATACTCATATTCTGCTTGAACAACTAGGGCACCGTCTGGATAGAGAGGTAGAGCATAAGTTTAGGGAAAGTAAGGCAAAGGGACTAACAGGGATGGATATCACTCACGATATTGAATCCCGCCTTGACACGACTATCCCCCTTAAGGAGTGTGCCCCTCTTTGGGATGGAGGCTATACTATGTGTGGGCTCACGGGTAGTGGGGAGATGTTTATGCTCCGCGACCCTTGGGGCATTCGTCCTGCCTTTTACTACTATGATGATGAAATTGTAGTATGTGCTTCGGAGAGAGCTGTGATACAAACGGTCTTGAATGTCTCTGCAGATTCGGTTCATGAGCTAGAGCGTGGCAACGCCCTTACCATCAATAAGACGGGCTCCGAAATCAAGGTCTCTAACATACTACCTCCTAAGGAAAATAAAGCTTGTTCTTTTGAGAGGATATACTTCTCAAGAGGGTCGGACAAGGATATCTATAAGGAGCGTAAAAAACTTGGCGAGCAGCTTATTCCAGATGTGCTTAAGGCTATAGATAATGATATTGACCACTCAGTCTTTTCTTTCATACCTAATACGGCAGAGACCTGTTATTATGGCATGATTGAGGGTATGGAGCGTCACTTCAATCATTGGAAAGCGGAGGAAATACTAGCCAATCCTCAGATGACTAAAGAGGAGATATACGAGCTTCTAGACAAACGAGTTCGGGCTGAGAAAGTGGTGATCAAAGATATCAAACTCCGCACATTCATTTCGGAGGGGGCGAGTCGTACAGACTTGGCACAGCACGTCTATGATATTACCTACGACACCGTAGAAAAGGGCGTGGACAACCTGGTGGTCATTGATGACAGTGTTGTCCGTGGTACCACACTCAAGGAAAGTATTATTCGTATCCTTGACCGACTTCACCCTAAGAAGATAGTGGTGGTATCCTCGGCACCTCAGATTCGATACCCAGATCACTATGGTATTGATATGAGTAGGATGCGAGAGTTTGTTGCTTTCTTGGCGGCAATTGACTTGCTTCTCGAAAGAGGTATGGCATATATTATACACGATACCTACCGCTCTATCATAGAGAGTATTCACTCACCACTGATTGAGGAGCGAAACTTTGTGAAGGATATTTATGCACCATTTACGGTTGAAGAGATCAACACAAAGATCGTTGAGCGGCTTCGTCCTTCCGATATCAATGCCGAAGTTGAATTGGTTTTCCAGTCTCTCGAGGGGCTGCATAAGGCAATTCCTAATCACCCAGGAGATTGGTATTTCAGTGGTGACTACCCCACTCCAGGTGGCGTGAAGCTAACGAATATGGCTTACAAAGCATTTTACGAAGAAGATTTCAGGAAACAATAAAATAAGACTATGGAACGAAAAGGTATACTCCTACTAAGCGATGGTAGCAAGTACGAAGGCACGGTAATAGGGGCAGAGGTCCAAGCTAGTGGCGAGGTGGTATTCAGCACAGCGATGACTGGTTACACCGAGAGCCTCACTGACCCATCGTACTCTGGACAAATATTGGTCACCACTTATCCTGTCATAGGAAATTATGGGTTTCCCTCTGAGGAAAAAGACCCAGAGACAGGTCTTACTAAGTTTCTTGAAAGTGATAAAATACATCCAGCGGCTCTGATTATGCACGACTATACGGATGAGTATAGTCATTGGAATGCTGTTGAAAGCCTTGATAGTGCCTTAGCACGCCATGGAGTGGTAGGACTTACAGGTATTGATACAAGAGAGCTAACCATAAAGCTACGTAACAGCGGGCCACTTCTGGGCAAAGTGCTTCTTGATGAAGTTAGAAAGGATAATAGCGAGTTTATTAGTACCGATGAGATCAACTTAGTAGATAAGGTTTCTACTAAGGAGGTCAAGGAATTTACCAGTTTCGGAAGTAAAAAGGTGGTATTGGTAGACTGCGGCGTAAAGGAGAATATTATTCGTCACCTGATTAAAAGAGGTCTTAACGTCACGCTAGTACCTTGGGACTACGACTTTACCCAGTTGCAATACGATGGGCTATTTATCAGTAATGGTCCAGGAAATCCTCTACTCTGTACCACCCTTGTAGAAAGGGTTCGAGACATTCTCAACAAGGGAGATAAGCCAGTGGCTGGTATCTGTATGGGCAACCAAATCATTGCCCAGGCCATTGGTGCTAAGGTGGCAAAGATGCCCTTCGGACATCGGTCTGTCAACCAACCTGTACAGCTTTGTGGTACAAATAAATGCTATATCACTAGCCAAAATCACGGCTTTGCTGTAGATGATAGTTCGCTACCTGAGGGATGGCACACTTATTTTAGGAACCTCAATGACGGCTCTAATGAAGGACTTATCCACGAGTCTGGGAAGTACTTTTCCACACAATTCCACCCCGAGGCCAATGGAGGTCCAGAGGATACGGTATTTATTTTCGATCAGTTTGCCGACTTAATCAATCATGGGAAGTTGGTTACTCCTACTTCGGAGGAAACAAAACCAATTAATAAGTATTCTAAGATCCTTGTACTCGGCTCGGGTGCTCTGAAGATTGGAGAGGCGGGAGAGTTTGACTACTCTGGTTCGCAAGCCCTAAAGGCATTGCGAGAGGAGGGCATACACACCGTTTTGGTCAACCCCAACATTGCAACGGTACAAACCTCAAAAGGGGTAGCCGATACTGTATACTTCCTACCTGTGACCCCCTACTTCCTTGAAAAGGTCATTGAGAAAGAACGTCCTGATGGTATACTACTCGCCTTTGGTGGGCAAACCGCTCTCAATTGTGGAGTGGCACTCTACAATAGTGGTATTTTAGAGAAGTACAACATTCAGGTAGTTGGGACTCCCGTCCAAGCCATTATGGACACGGAGGATCGTGAACTTTTTGTAAAGAAGCTGGACCAAATCAAGGTCAAGACAATCCAAAGTGAAGCTGTTGAGACTATTGAGGCAGCTCGAAAGGCAGCACTACATGTGGGATATCCCGTTATTATACGTGCTGCCTACGCATTAGGGGGTCTTGGTAGTGGCTTCTGTGACAATGAGGAAGAACTAAACGCCTTGTGTGAAAAAGCCTTCTCCTTCTCTCCTCAAGTGTTGGTGGAGAAGAGCTTACGCGGGTGGAAAGAGATTGAGTATGAGGTGGTGAGAGATAGATACGACAACTGTATCACCGTCTGCAATATGGAGAACTTTGACCCCCTTGGCATTCACACTGGGGAGAGTATTGTATTAGCTCCTTCACAGACCCTCACCAATTCTGAGCATCAAAAGCTAAGAAGTATTGCTATTCAGATCGTACGCCATATCGGTATTGTTGGTGAGTGCAATGTGCAGTATGCTTTGGATCCTGATAGCGAAGACTATAGAGTAATTGAGGTCAATGCACGTTTGAGTCGTTCGTCGGCACTCGCCTCGAAAGCAACAGGGTACCCCCTAGCATTTGTTGCAGCAAAGCTAGGCCTTGGCTACGGCCTTTTCCAGCTTAAAAATGCAGTAACTACCACGACCTCAGCCTTCTTTGAGCCAGCATTGGACTATGTAGTCTGCAAGATGCCAAGGTGGGACTTGAGTAAGTTCCATGGCGTATCTCGTGAGATCGGTAGTAGCATGAAGTCTGTAGGAGAGATCATGAGTGTCGGTCGCACGATTGAAGAGGTCATCCAAAAGGGACTTCGCATGATCGGCCAAGGGATGCATGGCTTTGTTGAGAATAAAGAATTGGTCATTCCCGACATTCCTAAAGCTCTTAGCCAGCCTACAGATAGGCGTATATTTGTCATCAGCAAAGCTTTCAGGCTTGGATATACGGTAGAAGAGATCCATGACCTCACTAAGATTGACCTATTCTTCCTCTATAAGCTTCGAAAGATTATGGATACTGCAGAGCAACTTGAGGCTCTGTCAGGCATAGCTGAAATATCTCCTGAGCTATTGAGGAGAGCTAAAGTGCAGGGCTTCTCTGACTTCCAAATTGCAAGAGCTCTATTTGGCACGGATATAGATGATATTGAGGTAAAGCAGGCTGCCGTAAGGGAATACCGCAAAAAGCTAAACATCTTGCCTGTAGTAAGGCAAATCGACACGCTTGCTGGTGAATACCCTGCTCAGACCAACTATCTTTATATGACCTACGACGGGAAACAGCACGATGTCACCTTTGAAAATGGTGAAAATAGCATCGTTGTGCTAGGGTCAGGAGCATATAGGATAGGTAGTTCAGTAGAATTTGACTGGTGTGGTGTTTCAGCACTGAATACGATTCGTAAAGAAGGGCTACACTCCATCATGATCAATTACAATCCAGAGACGGTTAGTACCGACTACGACCTCTCTGATCGCCTATACTTTGACGAGCTTACATTTGAGAGAGTGCAAGATATTTTGGACCTTGAGCGACCACGAGGAACCATTCTATCTACTGGTGGGCAGATCCCTAATAATCTAGCGATGAAGCTAGATGCTATTCAAGCTCCAATCCTAGGCACTCAAGCAAAATATATCGACAATGCCGAAGATCGTCACAAGTTCTCAGCGATGCTAGACCGACTAGGAATAGACCAGCCAGCTTGGAAAGAGCTCACCACTCTTGAGGATGTAGAGTCCTTCGTAAAAGAGGTCGGGTATCCTGTGCTGGTTCGCCCATCTTATGTACTCAGTGGAGCTGCGATGAATGTCTGCTCCAACGATGAGGAGCTGGAGCGTTTCTTAAAGCTCGCTGCAAATGTATCGCAAAAGCATCCTGTTGTGATTTCCAGCTTTATTGAAAATGCTAAAGAGATTGAGCTAGATGCCGTGGCAGATAAGGGAGAACTCATTGCCTACGCCATTAGTGAGCACATTGAGTTTGCTGGAGTCCACTCGGGAGATGCTACCATTCAATTCCCTGCTCAAAAGCTCTATATTGAGACCATTCGACGCATCAAGCGGATTGTGCGGATGATAGCTCAAGAGCTACATATCTCAGGACCTTTTAATATCCAATTCCTAGCAAAAGAAAATGATATTAAAGTAATTGAGTGTAATCTGAGAGCCTCCCGAAGCTTCCCGTTCGTAAGCAAAGTCTCCAACTACAATATGATTGAGTTGGCAACTAAGATTATGATTGGCTCACCATACCAAGCTCCTCTTAAGAATGCTTTCGACTTAGATCACGTTGGTATCAAAGCCTCTCAATTCTCCTTTACTAGGTTGCAAAAAGCCGACCCTGTACTAGGAGTGGATATGACCTCTACTGGCGAAGTAGGATGTATTGCACGTTCTTCCGACGAAGCGATACTACAAGCAATGCTCTCTGTGGGTCATCGGATCCCTAAAAAGGGAGTACTGATGAGTACTGGTGGCGTAAAACAAAAAGTGATGCTACTAGACTCAGCTAAACTTCTAAGAGATAAAGGCTATATCATCTACGCAACAGAAGGCACCCATCGTTTCTTGATGGAAAATGGAGTGGAGAGTACATTGTGCTACTGGCCTAGCGAAGAGGGTACCCCTCAGGCTCTAGAATTACTCCATAGTGGAGATGTGGACTTGGTGATCAACATCAATAAAAACCTTACTCCTGGAGAGTTAACCAATGGTTATAAATTGCGTCGTGCCGCTATTGACCACAATATTCCGCTCATTACTAATGCCCGACTTGCTAGTGCTTACATACATTCATTCTGCACCATTGAAGAAGATAGCATTAGCATCTTACCATGGTCAAGCTTTGTGCAATGATGAACTTCACTATACGACGAAAAGGGTCTCGCTATTGGCGAGACCCTTTTTTTTTTCAATGGTAATGCAACTAATTAACAGTCACATCACTTGAAGTTATCAGCCACCTCAGTAGCCAACTCTTCATCGATCAAAACACGACCACAGTACTCGCAGGCAATAATCTTCTTATGCGAACGAACATCTATCTCGCGCTGTGGAGGAATCAGATTAAAGCAACCAGAGCAAGCATCACGCTGAATAGGGGCAACAGCGACCCCATTGTGTGTAGATTTGCGGGTTCGCTTAAAAGCAGCGAGCAATTGAGGGTCAATTAACTCTTCTAATGACTTAGCATTAATTCTAAGCTTCTCTTCCTCTGCCTTAGTATCGGCGATGATAGCGTCTAGCTCCTTCTTCTTTACTTGATAAACCTCCTGGACCTCCTTGATATCTGCAGTTAGTGCGCCGATATCCTCTTTGATATACTGGTTATCCTCTTGATATTCACGGATAGCTTTTTCGTACTTAAGAATATCTAACTCCAGGTTTTCGAGTTCCTTAGAGATGGCATCATACTCCTTGTCGTTACGTACATCATTAAGATGCTGCTTGTACTTCTCGACCATTCCTTCAGCAGTCCTGATGCTCTCCTTAGCCTTCTCAATATTATGCTTATTTTGATCTATTTGATCTTCATAGCGCTCCTTTCTTTTGTGCTTGCCCTCTAAGTCATCAGCAAGCTCTTCCACTTCCATTGGAAGCTCTCCTCGCATCGTTCGGATACGATCAATTTCAGAGGAGACTATTTGCAACTGATATAGAGCCTTTAGGCGCTCCTCCACCGATATTTCCTTTGGACTTTCTTCTTTTTTCTTAGCCATAACTATTACCACATTATTATGAGATATAATGCACGGGATTGACACACGATTCTGCACTATAGATTGCAAAGTTACCTTTTTTTTCAGACATAATCTCTTTTAGCAACTCTTTCGTCAATAATTCCGATTCATAGTGCCCAATAGTCATAAGGAGTATCTCCCCCTCCGCATCATAATAATCATTATACTTCGCCTCCCCAGTAATAAAGATATCGGCTTTTTCTTCGATGGCCATAGGCATCAAAAAGTTTCCAGAGCCCCCACAGTATGCCACTCTCTTTATCTTTTCGGTCAGAGGCTTGCTATGAGCCACATGAGTAATTGGCTGGAAAGCCTTCATCAGCTCTACCACTTCACCTATTGAGCATGGACTAGGCAAATCACCAATCACCCCTGCACCCACGTTAGGATTTCCCTCGATAGGTGACAAAATCTTTACATTTTGAAGCCCCATCTTACGCGCCCAAAATATATTCACCCCCTCATCATCATTATCCAATGAAGTATGTGAGGCATAGAGCACGATGTCATGCTTAATTGCCTTAATGACTACACGATTGATGTAGTAATCTGGAGTAATACTTTTCACGCCACGAAATAGTGCTGGATGATGCGTCACAATCAGGTTACACCCTTTTGCAATAGCTTCGTCCACTACAGCTTCAGTCGTGTCAATTGCCACCAACACCGCCCGGAGTTCCTGAGACGTATCGCCACATTGCACGCCACTATTGTCATACCCTTCCTGCTGAGATAAGGGCACTCTCTCCTCCAAATAATCTAGTAATTCTCTTATCTTCATTTTATTCCTCTTTCATTTAAGGCCGCCACATATTTCCTAGCATTCTTCTGATGCTCAGGGTACGTAGAAGCAAAGCTATGATACCCACTAAAATCCTCCTTCGCGCACATATATAGATAGCTATGGTCCGATGCCTTCAATACACCGTCAATAGCCTCCATAGTAGGAATACGTATCGGCCCTATTGGCAATCCCTTATGAATATAGGTATTGTAAGGGCTATCCACCTTTAGATGCTTATGTAAGATGCGACGGAGGCCAAACTCTTGCAGTGCAAATTTTATCGTTGGGTCAGCTTGCAAAGGCATCCCCACCCTCAACCTATTAATGTATAGACCAGCGATCATTGGGTACTCGTCCACCTTCGCACTTTCTTCCTGTACGATCGAAGCAAGAGTGATCACCTCATACGGAGTAAGCCCCAGTGAGTCGGCTTTGGCTCTACGCTGGGCATTCCAAAACTTCTGGCTCTCCTCAGCCATACGCTTTGTGAGGTCTGCTGGCGTGATATCCCAATACACCTCATAGGTATTTGGAACTAAGTAATAAACCAACGTAGTATCAGGGATATTCAAGCTACGAAGCAAAAGGGTATCATTCATCGCCCGTGCCACCTCCAAGCTATCTATCATTAGCTGACTTCCCATCCTCCGATACAATTGACTTGGCAATCGATACGAATTGAAGTAAAACGAAATAGGCGTCTGCATTCCATGCACCAATCGATTATAAAGTGCTTGCACCGTCATCTTTGGTTCAATCGTATAGCTCCCCACCTTAGGGGCATTACTAGTGCGACACTTGAGATGAAGCTTTAGATCACCTAAGAGCGGGGCATCCGTGGAAGCGACAATACTATCTACCACATCACTCCAAGAAGCATCTGGATAGACAAATATCCGTACCGCTTTGTCGCTAGAAGTATTGAAAGCTGGTTGCCTAGTAAAGCGATAATAGGCAGTACAGAGACCTACCACGATCAATAAGAATAGGGCTCCAATCCCCAAAAGCAGCTTATGAGGCTTCTTCATCCCCTACCTTATCTGCTAAATAGACCAAAGAAACCACCGCCTTTCTCATTATCCTCGTCCTGCTCTGCTAGAGAGTTATGATGAGCAATCGCCTCCTCAATAGTCATCTTAGTTTTGCACAAGTGGAGATTATCCGCCTCCACCTCAAGCCCCTGATTCGCAGCATCGAGTGCTTTATCCAGTTCATTTCTCCTTAGATAGCTTTGAGCTGCCTTATTGAGATAAAAAACATACTGTGCTAAGTCTCCATTCTTACCACTATCTGCTATGATATCCTCTACCACTTCAATATGCTTCACATAATCCCCAAGGGCAAAATAGATATTTTCTAGGCTAAACTTAGTGCTTGGCTTCTCTGGCAATTCATTTATGTGTGCCTCTATAAATTCAAGGCCCTTCTTTCTATACAACTCTTTTTGCGCCTCATCCTTTTCTTGCGAATGTAGAGAGATATAGACCTGTGCTAGCTCTTTGATGCTATTCACTTTGCGGATACCCTTTTCAATACACTCCCGATAAAGCTTTTCCGCCAAGTCATAATTCTTCATTTCCAGAGCTTTCCTTGCTTGAATGTAGAGACCATTATTGTGGCTTGTTGCTCCTGGCACGCCACTATCCATCTGTGCCGATAACTCCTCCAGCATTGCAGTAGCTGAGTGGCTACTAGGGTAAGCATAAAGAATATTCTGAAGCACCATCTTGGCCCTTATAAAGTCTTCTTCATTCACCAAGTCCATAGCGATAGCCAATAGACCACCAATGGTATTAGGCCTGTGAATGCTCTTCGCGGCAGGACCTTTGTGATTTGAACCCCTAAAATAGACCACCTTAATCCCTTCGCCAACCATATTAAGCAGATCCCTATCCACGATATCTCCACGATTATAGAAATACCGCTCTCCAGTCTCCACATCATCAATAAAACCAAATTGATAGCTTGGCTTCAGATCCACAATCGCCCCAATCGCAGGCACCTCCTGATCCAAGTCTTGACCCTCGCTCATGATCTCATCAAAGACCGATTGCACCTTCTCCCTCAACGCACGCAATCTTAGCCTATCTTCCTCCGATCTGCGCCAGGTATTGGCCAATGAGGGGTCTCGCTTCGCTAGAGACTCTATCGGGATCTTATCGCCAGGCTTATATTGTCTGAATGATCGCTTGCTAACCTTCGGAGAATCGACTGAAGCCCCCTTTTCAAAAGGTAGCTCACGCTTCCAAGACCCCTGCTCAGACTTCATTGAGGGGTAGCCCTCTGAATGAGTAGACGCCCGAGGGGTCGATAGACTCTTTACCGGCTCCTTCGAAAAACTTCTAATAGCCTCATCGCGCACCCCAATCACATTCCCATCCTCACTCTCAATAACAATAAAGTCATTATTAAGCTTAACTATTTTACCACCAATTTCCACGTCATTACTCTGCGTGAGGTAAATGGTCTGACCAACACTAAATAAATCACTAATAAAATCAATCATCCTACTTATTATTCTACTAAATTCAAAAACACTATAAAATCAGCTAGATTGACAAATATAGCGATTCACCGTGGCGAAACAAAAATATTTCAAGTTAAACCTAGTTAAAGTGTACAGAAACAGGGGTTACGCATTAGAAAAGACTTACCACATGGTTTTTATCGGGGAGGGGCTATGTGTAAGGACCTCGGCAGAGGTCCGACCTAAATAGGCACAGGTCAAGGCACGTAGTGCCGAAGACCTGTGTATAGATAGATGTAAAATACCCTTACGACCCCGGCCGAGGGGTCGGACAACCCCATCTCTAGGTCTGACCCCTCAGCCGGGGGCGTGGAGGTAGTGAATATGCTCTTGCACATTTGATCAAATGTGTTGAGACTTTGAACGAAGGATGAGATGCAAGGCCTGAGGATAAGGGCAAGGTGCCGTAGGGCACCAAGGCCCCACCAAGGGCGCTGGGAGCGTACTCACGTACGTGACTTAGCCCGAATCCCGAAAGCAACACCGCAGATCGCCTTCGTGCAACAGTCTCAATATAATCAATTGACCCTTGTGGTCGCACAAGCTCATCCAAGTGCGACCACAAGGGTCAAATAATATTTATCGACACCTATCCCGCCGGTCATCGGCTCTGCGAGCCTCGACCGGGGGGCAAGCTGAGTGGCACCCTGCCGGGTGCTCCGCTACTCCACTTTCAGTTGCTCCACCGCATTACCGATGGCCTGCTTTACTTCAGGTTCGGACTCCACATTGTACGCGACCTCTAGGTCGGGAAGATAGGTGCGGTACATCGCCCAGCCTATCCACTCTGCAGCACACTTTCGCACAGCAGGAGAGGCATCGAATATCAAGCCTTGGATCCACCGCTTAGCATCCCAAGAGTTGTGCTGCATTAGCCAATCGATCGCTGTTAGCTTTGCCTCCTCATCGCCATAAAGGAAGGTTTGAAAAGCCTCCCCCTCCGCCTGACGACGCTCCTCCGTCATCAATAGCTCCTTGCCGAACTTACTTGGGTCTATAAACTTAGCTGGAAGCTCCGATGCCATCTGCCTTGGCGAAACTTTATGAACCAACCGAGAGAGCATCCACTGCATTCCAGGCGTTGCCTCAGGGTGCCCCACCACCGAAGCAGTCCACCCCTTACCATACTGTGCAATATAGAGGAAACTCTTGCCATTAGTCATATCACTGGGAGCATTCCCCTCCACATGCACATCACTCTCCATCGTTGCATAAGAGTGATAAGCAACTTCACTTCCTTCACGAGGTAGCACCACAGGGCCTTCATAATACATTATATATAAGGTGTCTTGCTCCGCCACCTCAGGGAATAACTTCTTCCCCTCATCCGTCAGCGTCACCTTTGCAATCCCCCGACCCCGATTGTCGTGCTCAATATCGTGTGCCTCAGCACCACTCATCGCCAGACAAGCGTAGTTAGGCGTCTCGGTGATCAGATAAGCGCCAGCACAAATTCCGACATAGCCACCGCCATTGGCCACAAACTCCTGCACCTTTCGACGGCCCTCACCACCCATGTTGAGATACTGACGGCTACCCCCTCCACCAGGCACCACCAACACATCCACATCGGCAAGAGCCCCCTCATTGATCTGCTTAGTGGTCAGCAAACGGCACTCCAGCGAAGGGTCCATCTCCACCGCTGCCTTTGCCTCCCAGACACAGGTTTCCGAACCTCCATGCCCCTGAAAAACCGCTACCCGAATCACCTCCTTCGGAGCAGCCTCCTTTTCCACATCACTACCACACGACAGCAGACATAAGCAAGCTATCACAGCCAAGAGAGAATAAAGTCTTTTCATATCTTCAATTTTAGTTCAATAAAGTCACTACGCAAATGTAACGAAATCCCCCACCACCACAAAACCCATACCCCCCAAACTCATCTTAGTTTTAAGAGAATGGCACTTCGTGCAACATTCTCGATAAGGCACCCCGATAAAGAACCTCCGCGAGGAGGTCCTTTACGCCTTATCCAAAACGCCTTATCGGACAAGTCGGACAGGTCGGACAAGTCGAGAATGTTGCACGAAGTGCCATTCTCAAGATGAGTTTGAAAAAGAATTGATCCGACTCGTCTGACCTGTCCGACTCGTCTGACCTGTCCGATGAGGTACCCCAAAAGAAACTGTGAAATAAAGTGAAAAACTACCCAAAATAGGGCTTCGCAACCACCCCCTCACAACCCACTGATTTCCAACACCCTACAAGAGCCTCCATTGAGATGCAACAAAGCAATCGCTTAGTTGCAACAAACCGATCGCTTAGTTGCAACTCGCCGATCGCTTAGATACGGTCTCAGCAAACGCTTTGATACGGTCTCAACCACCACCCTCCTAACCCATTGGTTTATAACACTATACAACAACCTCCTCATTTCACCCCACCTTCCCCTCTCTCCCGACAAATATTAACCTATTTTAAGCACTCAAGCACTTTATCCGCGTCGCTAACGAAATACAAGAGACTGTTGCACGAAGTGCCATTCTCGATAAGGCACCCCAAAGAGAATACCCCGAAGGGGTTACACGGTCTAATAACCCAAGCTTCCCCCGAAGGCGAGCGGCAGCGAGCCTGAAGGAGAAGCTTGGGCATCGAAGACGCCACAACCAATCTACCCCGAAGGGGTTGCATATCCACATTATCGTATGGAAGTGCAACCCCTTCGGGGTAGTTAACTTTGGTCTATTCCTCTACCCAACCTTCTCCACGGCAGGTACGCTTCGCATACCTGCCGTGGGGGAAGGCTGGGTTAATACACCATGAAAGCCCTTCGGGCTACCTTCATTTGGCGCCCCCCAAAAAAAGGACCTCGCAGAGGTCCTTCACGCCTTATCCAAAACGCCTTATCAGACAGGTCGGACAAGTCGAGGCTGTTGCACGAATGATTTATACAAGCTATTGAGGATAATGGGGTAAGGACCTCGGCAGAGGTCCCTCTTAAATAGGCACAGGTCGGAGGGGCAAAGCCCCGAACGACCTGTGTGCAAGAGCATATTCACCACCTCCTTGACCCCGGCTGAGGGGTCAGACCTAGATAGGGTTGTCCGACCCCTCAGCCGGGGTCGAAGGGGTGTTTTGCACATCGTTATACACAGGTCATCGGCACTGCGTGCCTTGACCTGTGCCTATTTAACACGGACCCCTCAGCCGGAGTCCTCCCCTATAGACACACCTATGAAAGCCCTACGGTAAGGCTTTCCTAATGCCTTACCCCTGCCCTCCCCACCCCTAGGCTGGGGTCGTAAGGGTATTTTACACCTACCTATTCATTAATATTTGAGACTGTTGTACGAATGATCTATACAAGCTATTGAGGATAAATAGGGTAAGGACCTCGGCAGAGGTCCGTGTTAAATAGGCACAGGTCGGAGGGGCAAAGCCCCGAACGACCTGTGTGTAAGAACATATTCACCATCTCCTTGACCCCGGCTGAGGGGTCAGACCTAGATATGGTTGTCCGACCCCTCAACCGGGGTCGCAAGGGTATTTTACGCATCGATATACACAGGTCTTCGGCACTACGTGCCTCGACCTGTGCCTATTTAACACGGACCCCTCAGCCGGAGTCCTCCCCTATAGACACACCTATGAAAGCCCTACGGTAAGGCTTTCTTAATGCGTAACCCCTGAGGATTTCATTAATATTTAGGTAGTGGATGGGCAAAAAAGGGTATATTTGTGAAGTGGAGGGTGTGTGCAGTATTTTTATAATGAGAGTTTGATGAAGAGATGCAGTATCCGAATCTATCTGAGTATGTGAAGGCCATCGCCAATGCAGGTGATAATCTGGAAGAGTTGAAGCATCTGGTGCCAGTACCCGATGAACATGGAGAGCCCTACAGAAGTAGTGGTGCCTTTGCCGTGGTCTTTAAGATGAAAGACCCCAAAACAGGTCAATTCTATGCCCTCAAGTGCTTCACCGAGGAGCAGGAGGGGCGTGCCGAGGCTTACCGAAAAATAGGTGCCGAGCTGGAGGGAATGCGGAGTGACTACTTCACCTCAATGAGATACTACGATCGAGAGCTCTTTGTGGATAGCAGTGTGTCGAGCGAGAGTGACTTTCCAGTCCTCCTGATGGAGTGGGTCGAGGGGCAGACGATGGAGAACTACATCGCTAAGTACTATCAAGATAGTTACAAGATGGGGCTCCTTTGCCACCTCTTCTGCAAGATGGCATCCTGGCTACGGAGCCAACCCTTTGCCCACGGAGACATCAAGCCCGATAACATCATTGTGGGAGAAAAGGGGGAGCTCACCCTGATCGATTACGATGGTATATTTGTTCCGAGTATGGCGGGGCAGAGCTCACCGACGCTGGGGACGCAGGACTTCCGTCACCCCTTGCGAAAGGCTGAAGACTTTGATGCCACCATCGATGACTTCGCTCTCGCCTCCATCGCACTCTCTCTCAAGGCGATCACCTTGAATCCCGATCTACTTGATCGTTTTGGTGCTCCCGACCGTCTCCTCTTCAGTGCCAATGACTATCTAGATCTCACTACCAGCGACGCATTGAGTTCCATTTGGCAGTTGGTTGCAGACCAAGAGCTAAGCAAGCTACTCTCCCTCTTTCTATTGGCTCATGCCGAACAAAACCTTGCTGCCACCTCCTTTTCGCTTTTCTCCACCACCCGACCAGAGGAGCCTGTCATTGAAGTCCTTTCAACCGAGGTAACTGACCAAGACCTTGAAGAAGCCTACACCGATGAGTATGGCGTAAAGTTCAGCCCAGATAGAAAAAGACTACTCAAAGCACCACGTGACTTGAAATCGTACGTCGTGCCCAACACCGTAACAGTCATCTGTGATAATGCATTTTTATCTTTTTGGGGGAATAACCTCACTTCCATAGCACTACCAGAGGGACTGGAAACAATTGGAAACGATGCGTTCCATAACTGCGAGAGCCTCACTTCCATAGCACTACCAGAGGGACTAAAAACAATTGGAAACGAAGCATTCAGCTGGTGCAAGAGCATCACTTCCATAGCACTACCAGAGGGACTAAAAACAATTGGAGACAGGGCGTTCAGCGGGTGCAAGAGCCTCATTTCTATAACACTACCAAAGTCTCTCACCAATATTGGGAAGAACCCATTTCAGGGTTTACAAATTGGGAAGGACCCATTTCGGTATTTACAACTGAAAATCAACAATCTTTCCCCCCACTTCTGTATAGAGGACGATGTCTTATTCACAGCAGATAAGACTCACCTCATCTCCTACTGCTCCTCTAAGACTATTTACTCTGTACCAAGTACTGTGGGAACAATTGGAGATAGTGCGTTCTTTGGGTGCGAGAGCCTCACTTCCATAACACTACCAGAGGGACTGAAAACAATTGGAAACGAAGCATTCAGATACTGCCATAGCCTCACTTCCATAACACTACCAGAGGGACTGAAAACAATTGGAAACTATGCGTTCAGCACTTGCCGGAGCCTCACTTTCATAACACTACCAAAGGGACTAAAAACAATTGGAAACGGAGCGTTCAGTACGTGCGATAGCCTGACCTCCATAACACTACCAGAGGGACTGGAAACAATTGGAAACGAAGCATTCAGTGGGTACAATAGACTCACTACCATAACACTTCCAAAGTCTCTCACCAATATTGGGGAGAACCCATTTCGGTATTTACAACTAAAAATCAACAATCTTTCCCCCCACTTCTGTATAGAGGACAATGTCTTATTCACAGCAGATAAGACTCACCTCATCTCCTACTGCTCCTCTAAGACTATTTACTCTGTACCAAGTACTGTGGAAACAATTGGAGATGGTGCGTTCTGCAATTGCAATAGCCTCACTTCCATAACACTACCAGAGGGACTAAAAACAATTGGAAACGAAGCGTTCTCCTGGTGCAGTAGCCTGAGTTCAATAACACTACCAGAGGGACTAAAAACAATTAGAAACAAAGCATTCAGCGGGTGCGAGAGCCTCACTTCCATAACACTACCGGAGGGACTAAAAACAATTGGAAACGAAGCGTTCAGCGGGTGCAAGAGCCTCACTTCCATAACACTACCAGAGGGACTGAAAACAATTGGAAAGAGTGCGTTCAGCCAGTGCTCAAGCCTCACTTCCATAACACTACTAGAGGGACCAAAAACGATTGGAAACAATGCGTTCGGCTGCTGCCATAGCCTCACTTCCATAACACTACCGGAGGGACTAAAAACAATTGGAGACAGGGCGTTCAGCCAGTGCAAGAGCCTCACTTCCATAACACTACCAGAGGGACTAAAAACAATTGGAGACGATGCGTTCTGGAAGTGCTGGAGCCTCACTTCCATAACACTACCAGAGGGACTGAAAACAATTGGAGACAATGCGTTCAGCCAGTGCTGGAGCCTCACTTCCATAACACTACCAGAGGGACTGAAAACAATTGGAGACAATGCGTTCAGCCAGTGCTATAGCCTCACTTCCATGACACTATCAGAGGGACTGGAAACAATTGGAAAGAGTGCGTTTAGCCAGTGCTCAAGCCTCACTTCAATAACACTACCAGAGGGACTGAAAACAATTGGAAAGAGTGCATTCAGCCAGTGCTCAAGCCTCACTTCAATAACACTACCAGAGGGACTGAAAACAATTGGAAACGAAGCATTCAGATACTGCCATAGCCTCACTTCCATAACACTACCAGAGGGACTGAAAGCAATTGGAAACTATGCGTTCAGCACTTGCCGGAGCCTCACTTTCATAACACTACCAGAGGGACTAAAAACAATTGGAAACGAAG
>NZ_AQVC01000033.1 GCF_000372405.1 Porphyromonas somerae DSM 23386
AGGATAGGTGCCCAAGTTTTGGTACCTTTAGTCCTGTGAGGGGTTTCCTTCCGGGCTACGCCCTCCAGTCAACCCCTCACAGGACTAAAGGCTAGAAAGTCAACATAAAGCAGGATTAATAACAACGTAACATTAACCGAGTCAACCTTTTTCAGGAAACCACAAAGTGGGGTATCTCTCGAATCTGAAGCGACAGCCTACCTTTCATCCGATGGACTTGCCCTATGAGCGCCTAACCAAGCTCAAAGCGTACATCGAGATACGAGAAAGTTACCATCGGCTATACGACTACGAAGCGAACAATAGATGTGAGGATAGCGAGGAGCGTATAAAACTCAATCGGCTCTATGACGACTTCGTCAGTCGCTGGGGGTATCTCAATCAGAAGAGCAATACAGACCTCATCAAGATGGACGCAACTGGGGTCGAGATACTCTTCTTAGAGCGATCCGATAAGGGGGAATACATCAAGGCAGACATATTTGACCATCCTACCGCCTTTGCCACTACAGAGGTGACAGTAGCTGCCGACCCCACGGAAGCTCTCGTCTCTTCTCTGAATAAGTATGGCTCTGTGGAGCTAGACTATATGAGTTCGCTCCTCCCTGAGATGGAGGAGAGTGACATTATCTCAGCTCTAGAGGGACGTATCTACTACAATCCAGAAGTAGATGGTTACGAGGTGGCAGACAAGTTTATCTCAGGCAATGTAATAGAGAAGAGCGAGCAGATTGAGTCGTGGCTACTAGAGCATCCTGATCATGAAGAAGCACAGCAAAGCTTAGCGGCCCTGCGAGCTGCCACACCTACACCGATACCCTTTGCTGAGCTTGACTTCAACCTTGGGGAGCGGTGGATACCGGCTAAAGTCTATAGTGCTTTTGCCTCAGAATTCTTTGAGACAGAGATCACCGTCTCCTATCAGAGTACAATGGATGAATATGTTTTGCAATGTGATAGACGCAATGGCAACATTTGGCATAAGTATGCTGTGCAGGGAGAGTTCAGACGCTATGATGGACTTAATCTCTTAAAGCATGCACTACATAATACCATTCCCGATATCAATAAGAACAAAGAGGTACGAGATCTAGAGACAGGCGAGACGAAAACGATCAAAGTGCGTGATGGGCATGCGATACAGATGGCTAATGCTAAGATAGAGGAGATACGTCAAGGCTTTGTAGATTGGCTAGGCAGAACGCCAGAGAGCTTTAAGCAACAACTGTCCGAGAGATATAATAAGCTATTCAACTGCTTCGTGCGTCCCAACTTTGACGGTGCGCATCAATCCTTTCCCGATCTAAATCTGAAAGGACTAGGTATCTCTGACCTCTATAAGAGTCAGAAGGATGCCGTATGGATGCTCAAAACCAATGGCGGGGGTATTTGTGACCATGAGGTAGGGGCTGGTAAGACCCTCATCATGTGTACAGCAGCCTATGAGATGAAGCGCTTGGGCTTAGCAAACAAGCCGATGATTATCGGACTAAAGGCAAATGTCTTCGACATTGCCGACACTTTTAGAAAGGCTTATCCCAATGCTAGAGTGCTTTATCCAGGTAAGAATGACTTCAATAAGCAAAACCGCCAACGCATCTTTAACGACATCAAGAACAACGATTGGGATTGCATCATATTGACCCATGAGCAGTTTGGGATGATACCTCAAGCTCTAGAGATACAGGAGGCAATCTTGCAAAAGGAGAAAGACTCTATAGAGGAAAATCTAGAAGTCCTTCGTCAGCAGGGGGCAGACATTTCCCGAGCTATGCTCAAGGGCTTGGAGAAGCGAAAGCAGACCCTAGAAGCCAAACTACAAGGCATTCAAGATAGTATAGCAGAGCGTAAGGATGATGCTGTGGACTTCAAAATGATGGGCATCGATCACCTCTTTGTGGACGAGAGTCATCAGTTTAAGAACTTGATGTTCAACACCCGTCACGACCGAGTCTCTGGCCTAGGTAATTCAGAGGGCTCACAGCGTGCACTCAATATGCTTTTTGCCATACGTACCATTCAAGAGCGGTCGGGGAAAGACTTAGGAGCTACTTTTCTCAGTGGCACGACCATCAGCAACTCACTAACAGAGCTCTATCTGCTCTTCAAGTACCTACGTCCTCAAGCACTCGAAAAGCAAGGCATCAATAGCTTTGATGCTTGGGCTGCGGTCTTTGCGAAGAAGTCTACCGACTACGAGTTCTCCATCACCAATGACATCATACAGAAGGAACGCTTCAGGACCTTTATCAAAGTGCCAGAGCTGGCAGCCTTCTATGCGGAGATTTGTGACTATCGTACCGCTAAGGATATCGGCATTGACCGCCCAGAGAAGAACGAGATATTGCATAACATACCGCCCACACCCGAGCAGGAAGAGTTTATCAGCAAGTTGATGGAGTTCGCCAAGACAGGGGATGCAACTCTTTTGGGACGAGATGAGCTATCGGAAAAGGAGGAGAAAGCTAAGATGCTGATCGCAACGGACTATGCCCGCAAAAGATTCAAGAATTTTGTATCTTTCAGATAATCAACAAACTGAGAACGAATAAAGGATAAATGGGTTACGACTTGGAAACGAGCGAGTTTCTTTCCATTTCTTTATCCTGCAATGCCTCAAAGAACACATCAATTCGATAATGCAAAGATAATATATTCTGATGAAAACAGTGGGGTTTTATGGAAATAAATCGTAGATACACCTTAAATTAGTCACATCTAATTCTAATGGAAGTAATTTGTTCAAGTTTTAGTGCTGTTATTATGCTATCAAAAAGGCTCATAATTAATCATTTTGATGTGTAAAATGAGAAAAGAGTTCTGTCGGTGATGGTACAAAAGGTAAAGATACAAAAAGAGAATGCGTCAAAACTAAAATAGGGGCTGCCCGGTAATACTAATTGTAACTGTTAAATATAAAAGAGCCATATCAAACGCTGCATTCAAGTGCTGATATGGCTCCTTCCTCTTTTCATTGTCTTTAAGAGAGGTTTAGTTTTAGATTGTAAGACTGTGACAGTAATATCTTAGTTTTGACACATCTTCGATATTATGAAAAGTATTCATTAAATCAGGCACTCTTTTATAATCTCATCACTTATTCCTTTTTCCTTAAGACGTTTGGCAATCACTCTCTTATAATTGACCTGTTCGTGAAAATGGAAAATCATTTTACCAAATGTATCCAAGGCTTTTTCGATGCGTTGCTGCCCTTCAGCCGTATTCAAGTCAATGTCTGAGAATTTGGAACGCTCCCTGTGAAGGTTAAGGTAATAAATGCCACCGATTATCAGGGATGATATGGCGGATATATCAATACCAGTGTCCTTGAATTTCTCTTCATAGATATTGACAAGAGGTAAAGTGTGCATTTCTCTGAGCATGGCCGTACGGACTGTGGTCTCATTTCCTTCAGCAATCTCCCAGCGTAACAGTTCCAACATCACTGATTTATCTTGAAGTGCTTTCTGTACATCCTTAAAAATACTGATATAGCCCAATTCTGAATCTGTAGGAAATTGAACACCAGTGAGCACATCCTTAAACCAATAGTCATACCTCTTAACGAATTCATCATAAAATTTGCTAAGATTGTCATATCTGTTATAGAACACAAGCGGCTCTATTCTGGCTTTCTTGATAAGCTCTGTCACCAGCATTGATGCAAAGCCTTTTTTCTTAATCAGACTTTCTGCTGCCTTGATAATGTCTGCCTGTATATCGACGTTTGTCCTTCTGTATCTTTTGGGTTTATTTTCTTCTTCTGCCATCTAAAAAGGAATTGATTTTCTGATTTCCAAAAGAGCAGTCACTAATTGCTCTAACTGTTCTATCTCGTGAGAAGCCAATACACTAACTCTAAGCCGTGCTTCTTTGGTTCTTACCGCAGGATATGTGATACCGCTTACAAAGATACATCTTTTTTGTAATTCACGTGCTATTTCATATACTTTTCTATTGTCTCTTACCATAATAGGAAATATGGCTGATACCGAGCAGCCTATATCAAAGCCTTCCTCTGTTAGTCGTTTGCGCAGATAATTGACATTAGCCCACAACTTCTTGCGAATCTCTGGTTGTGTCTGTATGAGTTCCAGTGCCTTCAGTGAAGATGCTGCAACCTGTGGTGTCATTGCTGCGGAAAAGACATTACTGTCAGCATAATATCTCAGATACTGAATCAGTTTTTCTGACGCGGCAACGAAACCGCCGACACACCCGAAAGACTTACTGAAAGTACCTGTAATAATATCAACCTGCCCCAGACAATTATAATATTCGGCAGTTCCCCTGCCGCTTTCTCCCATAACTCCGATACCGTGGGCATCATCCATCATAAGGAGACAATTGTGCTTCTTGCAGACTGTAATGTATTCCGGGAGTTTTGACAAATCTCCATTTTGGGAATAGACCCCATCAATGATGACCAATCGAGTCTGATATTTTCCCGCTTCCCGTTCAAGGATCATGTCAAGATAGTCAATGTCGTTGTGTCCTATATGCTTTACATTGGTTCCAATTAAACCACTTGTGGCACTGGTATGGATATACGAATCTATGTAGGCTATGTCATTTTTTCCCAATATAGCACGAAGCAGACCCGCATTGGCGCCAAAGCCAGATGAAAATAGAATGGCATCTCCTTGTCCTACAAACTTTGCTATGCCTTGTTCCACCTGCTGATGGATGTTTAAATAGCCTCCTATGACTTGAGCGGCACTTGCCCCTGTACCGTATTTCAAGACGGCATTTATACCAGCCTCCTTGGTCTCAGTCCTTTGCGACATACCAAGGTAATCATTGGAAATGTATGCGGAAACCTCACCGTCATAGCCCTCGATTTGCATCTTGGCTCCAACTCCTGTTCTTGCCATGACCCAATAACTTTTGCAGCCGAACTGCTCCATTTGGTCAATGTAACTTTGGAAATTTTAGCTACGCTCGATAACATTCTCGTTTGGAGTAATCTCGAAATCCTTTAATGAAATAATATCTTTATTCATATAAACAATGTATATATAGTAAATAATGCCATAAATATAGCGAAAATACTAAGAAATTACAAATTTTGAAAAAAATAAAAACTGCTTTTGCTTGTTATAAACAATATAGATTTGTATATTTGTCCCATGATTGTAAAATTAGTATTATTTATTTGTTAGCTTTGAATTATGAAATATACTCTTGAAAGAAATATATTTGTGGGCAAAGAGTCGGTAAAGAAGCTCTGTTCTTGTATAACCCTTATGGGCATTGAATATATACGACTAAATACATGGTAAAGTAATCTATTGATATTTGATCTTTACCTTTCGAATAGTAAAGAATATAATTTTATTTGAAACGATTAAAATATTAACTTTTAAACAAAATCACATGAAACTACATTTTTTCAATTCACTAATGTGTGCAATCGCGCTATTGGTTACTATGACTATAGTATCGTGCCATGACGATGAATCGGAAATAGGTATATCTTGGTCGCAAGAATCAAGAAAAATGATTCATGATGGAATTAAAACTGACTATGGAAAGAAAAAGCTTTCTCTTGTTTTCTATACTGATGATCAAGTGGGAGTCTCTGCTTCATCTAAAGATGATTGGATAAAGCCTATTCTAACATTCTCTAATGGGAAAGGCGAACTGAACATTGAGGTCTTGGAGAACAAAGATGTTACTTCGAGAGTTGGACATATCCTCTTAAAAGTTCAGAGGAAGACCATTATAATTGGTATTACTCAAGATGGTTCATCCAAGATTATCTCGGATCAAAATTGCTATTATCAAGATTCAGAAGGAGGGGATTTCGAGATTCGTGTAAAGGCGAATGGAAAACTTTCTGCTAAGGTTTATCCTGCTGATTGTAAGTGGGCAAGAGTGGTTAAGACTATTCCAAGTGGTGCCAATGAATACGCAATAACGGTTGCCATTGATAAAAATGAGGGATTAGGTAGAGTCGCTTCTGTTGATTTTAAAATTGATGGGAAAACTGCAAATCAGGATTGTGGCCCATGTCTGGTTCAAGAGCCTGCCCCTTTTACTAACACAACGACCATAATATGTAAGAAACCGGGCTGTCTACAAGTGCTCATGGGAAATGACTTAACTAATCTTCGGCGTATCAGATCGCTTAAATTAATAGGTAATATTAATGGTCTTGATTTTATCTTGTTGAGAAATTTATTCATGGATACAAATGAAAGCCTATACCAATATCCTGTAGATATAGACCTCTCAGAATGTAATATAGTTGCAGGTAATCAAAATCCATATGAGTATTTCGGTTGGCGCTCATCTAAAATATTTGAAGATGTTTTTATGTACAGTGAGATACCATCGGGAGTTTTCAGCAATGCTACTAATTTGAAGAGCATTATTCTCCCTAAAAATCTGAAAATAGTTGGTTATTCTGCTTTTGTCATTTGTATTTATAACCATAGAACAACCAAAACTAATCAGAAATATCCGAGTGTAAATCTTTAATTACCAGCATATTCTAAAATTTAACACTTTTCGGTTGCCATTTGTCGCTTCCCAAATTTCCACATATTTTTGAGACGTATTTCTGACGTGGAGAATTTGCGGGGCTTGTTTTTTGTCACACCGTGCAGACAGTTGACAAGGGTTTACAACCGTTTACGACAAGCGACAATAACCGCCCCGATATGCGGAAACAGTCACACTGTGTAGAAAAGCGACAATGGTTGACTTCCGTTCACATCCGTTTACCATTTCAGAGATATAGGATTGAAGAAATGAACCATTAAACGATAAAACGGTATGAAAGCAACCAGAAAATGCAGTTTTTGCGGCAAGTCCTTTGTAACCCGAAGCGGTATGCAAAGATATTGCAGTGAGGCTTGTCAGGCAGAAGCCAAACGAGCCAGAGTGATGCAGAAGAACAACCTCTTCAAAGTCGCCCAACCCTTGATGGAGATACAGCATCAGGAGTATCTCACCTTTTCCAAAGCAGCCATCCTCATGGGCTGTTCCCGACAGTACATTTACAAACTTGTAGCCATCGGCAAGCTGAAAGCCTCACGCATCAGCAACCGCATGGCATTCATCCGCAGAGCCGACATCGAGCAGATGTTGGAGGGCAATCCCTATCACCGCATCCTGCCCGGCAACACCTCCACACCAAGGAAATCATCTTCATCTTCCTTACCTGCCAAAAGAGAAAAAAGGGAAAAGGAAAGCGAAGAAGTATTGGACTTCTATTCGGGCGAGGAGGTGATGTCCCTTTTTAAGGTAAAGCAGTCATGGCTTTACACTTCCGCCAAGCGTAACCATATCCCCATCTGCCGTATCGCAGGAAAGAACTATTACAGCAAGAAGCATATTGACGAGTTTTTCGGTGTGGCAGTTGATATTAGCGAAATTACCGACTGGCTACTGACCGAGGAGGTGGAGGAACTGTTCGGCATGAAGCCGACCGCACTCCGTGCCTACACCTATCGCCATAAGATACCCACTAAAAGAGAGTACGGGCGTACCTATTACTCCAAATCACATTTGAACGAACTCCGCAGAACTGACCTTGTGAACGATGAACGCTACTATACCGTTGAGCAGGTGCAGCAAATCTATGGTCTTTCGTCAGCCAACATCTGCCATATCGTCAAGGTGAAGCACATCGAAAAGATAAAGGTGGGTGTGAAAAACCTGCTTTTGCGCTCAGATGTGGAGCGTGTCATGGCTGAAAGGAACAAATAACCGTGAAAAATCGGGATTATCGAAAATTATTTCAAAATGATGTATCGTGGAGGTATTCACGGATATTTCACGTTGTTCCTTTGCCATCGGAAACATGGATACAACTCCAAAATGTATACAACCAATTAAAACATAATTATTATGAGTAAATGCAAAACAGTTACCTTGCGTAAGCGCAAGATTAAGAACGGGACACAGTATTCACTATGCCTTGACTACTATCCCGGCTACCGTGACAATGTCACCATGAGAGTGATTACACGTGAAGCCTTAGGAATTTACATCTTCGCCAAACCTGCAAACCAGCAGGAACGGGACTTCAACGCACGCATGATGAAGAAAGCGGTCATCCTGCGCAACCAGCGCTACGAAGCCATTTTCAATGAAAACAACGGCTTTTTTGACAAGACCAAGATGAAGGGCGATTTCCTTGCCTATTTCAAAGGACTGGCTGACCGCAAGAATATCAAGTGGCAGCACGTATACAAGCATTTCCAGCGGTTCGTGAACGGCAAATGCACCTTTGAGGAGGTGGATGTGGATTTGTGCCGCAAGTTCATGGAATACCTGCTTGATGCACCCCAATCCATCCACACCAACCAAAAGCTGCACATCAACTCCGCAGCAGGCTATTGGTCAACTTTCCGTGCCGTGCTGCACACCGCCTACCGTGACAGGAAGATAAAGGAGAACCCAAACGGCTTCTTAGACCGCATCGAGTGCATTCCCACCATCAGGGAGCATTTGAGCCAAGAGGAACTGATACGGCTTGCCGAAACACCCTGTGAGGAGGAGGTCTTGAAAAAAGCTTTTCTTTTCGCCTGTCTTACGGGACTGAGAAAGAGCGACATCAGACAGCTCACGTGGCAGCAGATACAACCATACACCAACGGCAGGATGTTCGTTACCACCCGTATGCAGAAAACCAAAGAAATAGTGCATAACCCCATCAGTGATGAAGCCTATGGACTGCTGGGAGAACGGGGCGAGGGACTTATCTTTGAGGATTTCAAGGACAAGATGCTGCAAGGACCACTCCAACGGTGGCTCACGGCAGCAGGGATAACCAAGAAAATCACCTTTCACTGTACCCGCCACAGCTTCGGAAGCCTGCACGTGGAAATGGGAACGGACATGGCTGTCATCCAAGCCTATCTCGGACATAAGAACATTACCACCACACAAATCTATTCCAAGATAGCAGCGCAGCAGATGTGTCAGGTGGTGGACAAGATAACCTTGAAGCGCAAGGAGGCATAAATGTCTCACATTGACAGGTATTCAGAGGGGCGGTTATGGCTACAAGGCTATAATCGCCCCTCTATGTTTTTGGCTTGATGCCACCATTTATAAGCCCCTCAGAGTATGAAACAGAGTATGATATGATGACATTTCGTGAAATACATTGAAAAAGACCGTTCTAACCGCAAATAACGGGCAGTAATTGGGAAAAATAGCATTAACTTTGCACAAAATAATACAGGAACATTCAATCTCTCAACGAAATATGGAATCATCAATCAAGGACAAATACATCATCTTGGGCTTTGTCGGCTTCGCCATCGTCCTAATATCTTCCATTGCCACGCTGGTAATAGCGGACAGCTTCAACCAAGACAACTTTGTCAGGTGGATAGTATTCGTATGCTGTAACCTGTTGGGATGGTTGCTCTATCTCTCCTTTCAGACACTTATCTTTGATACATACGAAATCTACAAAATCAAGTTCGGCAAGAAAGAAACGATTGCCGAAGCCATAGAGGTGCAGGAAGAACTGTCACAAAATACACTTGAAGAAGCCACATCTGTGCCTGGACCTACATCAGTCCCTGAGCCTGTACCCGAATCATCCCCGACAAAAGAAGAGACACTTATCCAAACACAACCGATAGAGCTTACTATCGCCCCGGATCTTCACGAAAAGAACCGTGCCAATTACGCAAGCAGAGAGCAACGGGAAAAGGAAGAGCGCATCCGCATGGTCATGGAGTATTGCCATTATTACCTGCCTCGCATTGCCGACCAAGAAACCGTGAACCACATCTGTACTGAGGTGGACAAATGGATGAATCTTAACACTTATACCCCGAAGCCCATACAAAGACCGTTTACCAAAGACATCAACAACATTCCACTCCGTCACTTCGTATGGAATATCTCTGAGCGTTTCCTGTACAAGAGATACTACAATGGGGATAACCGTGCCAAGTTCATCAAAGCCCTTTTCCCGAAATCGTTTGCTGATACAGACTTATCAACCATCAAGAATTTCAAGGTAGAGCCGTTAAAGACGGAAATTCCCATTGATGAACCCGAAAACGGCAAACTTGATTTCCACTATCCCGAGGATTATGTGCGGAATTAGGATAATCACGACACCAACGACAACCATCCGGTAACTCATAACCGCCTGTTTTACATCGTTTCCCGAGTAATTTTACCCGTCATTTATGGCTGGGCTTAATTATTCGGGAATTATTTTGCAATGACGTGTCGTGGAGATATTCACGGATATATCATTTCAGTCCTTTGCGCCAAGTCTTACAAAAGAGACGAGTACGCGAATGGAAAAATCAATTCTTACCTTCAACGACCTCCCCGAGGTTGTCGCTCAGCTTCGAGACGAAGTGATGAGCCTGAAAAGCCTGCTCGCCGAGCAGCGCAGTGTGAACAATGCCAAAACGGTGGACACCCACGTGCCCATGTCTGTGGACGAGGCAGCAGAGTATTTAGGTATCCCTAAGGGTACGCTCTACATGAAACTGTCAGAAGGGACAATCCCTGCCACCAAGCCCGGCAAACGCTATTGCCTTTACCGTGACGAACTGGACAAGTGGCTGGAAACCGCCCGAAAGAATCCCATACCGTTGTCAGACGAGGAACTGAACAAGTCCTTATCCTCTTCCCACCGTCGCAAGCCCAACCCACGTAACTGGTGAATGATATGGAAGAGGATAAGAACTATATCAACCTGATACGTGGCGACCTCACAAAAGCATCCCAAGCGCATAACGGTATGCCCGACAGTGTAGGCATGATGAATATCAAGACGGCAAACCAAACCATTCTTGAAGCATCGTTATTGCCTACGCCCCGTGCGCTGTGGGACAGCTTTTGGTACGAGGGGGAACTCTCCTGCTTGTTTGCCGATTCCAACGTGGGCAAGTCCATCCTTGCCGTGCAGATAGCCGACCGCATCGCCCGAACCGACAATGTGCTGTATCTGGACTTTGAACTGTCCGAAAAGCAGTTCCAGCTCCGCTATACCAACGAGCATGGAGAGCTCTACACCTTTCCCGACAAAATCTATCGGGTGTCTATTGACTGCAACCAGCTTTTGGATGCCAACTTTGAGGAAGCTATCATAGGCGGCATTGAACAGATGGCTGTGCAGACCGACTGCAAGATTTTCATCATTGACAATCTTACCTACCTGTGTTGCGCCATGGAGAAAGGCGATGCCGCAGGACGGCTGATGATTCAGCTGAACAATCTCAAAAAGAGATATGCGCTCTCTATCCTTGTCCTGGCACATACGCCCAAACGCTCTTTGGATTGTCCCATCACATCCAACGACCTTGCCGGAAGCAAACGGCTCTACAATTTCTTTGACAGCGTGTTCACCATTGGAAAAAGTGCCCAAGACGGAGGGCTTCGCTATGTGAAGCAGCTTAAAGTGCGCTATGGCACGTTCTCTCATGATGCGGATAATGTAATCGTTTACGAGATTGACAAGGTGGATGCTTTCTTGCAGTTCGTGTTCAGGGGCTATTCCACGGAAAAGGAACACTTGAAAAAATTGGGCGACAATGAATCAAGCCAAAGGGATTGCCAAATTCTGCAACTCTCCCAATCGGGCAAGTCCGTCAGGGAGATAGCCTCACAGGTGAATTGTGGCAAGTCCACCGTAAACCGTATCATCCAGCGCAGCAAAGAGAGTAAAAACGCAGGTGTCCCAAGTGTCCCACTGTCCCAACCCTTAGAGTGTGGGACAATGGGACAGGATGGGACAGCCGACAATCAACCATCAAAAACGGACTAAGCTATGGGCAATTATTCATTACAGAAGTATAAAGGAACGGCAACACGGCATACCTGCCCCAAATGCGGAGACAGGCATTCTTTCGTCTATTACGTGGACGAAAATAATGTGCCGTTGCATCCATCGGTCGGCAGATGTAACCACGAAAGCGGTTGTGGGTATCACTACACTCCGAAAGAGTATTTTCAAGAGCATCCTGAACACAGAACTACCAATGATTTCTCTTTTGACAGGCAAAGAGCAGAGCAGAAGAAAGTGAAGCAGCAAAGTAAGCCGACAGCCATCGGCTATATTCCCCCTCACTATGTGGAGAAGTCGCAAAGCGAGCGTAGCAATTTCTTCCGTTTCCTCTTCACACTCCTTACTTCCTACTATGGCGACAAGGCGAAAGAGGTGTTGAAGCGGTTGTTGGAGGAATACCGTTTGGGGGCTACCCGTGACGGCTCTGTTATCTTTTGGCAGATAGACAGGACGGGCAAGGTACGCACGGGAAAGGTGATGCAGTACAATCCCGAAGACGGACACCGTATCAAGGGAGGACAGACATCGGCAGTGAACTGGATACACAGCATATTGAAAAAGCAGCGTGTGTTGGCAGAGGATTGGCAACTATCCCAATGCCTTTTCGGGGAACACTTGTTGAAAACGCATCCCGACAAGGTGGTGGTCTTGGTGGAATCCGAGAAGAGTGCCGTTATCGGTTCTGCTATCTTCCCCGATTATGTATGGCTGGCTACGGGTGGTAAGAGTCAGATGAGAGAAGAGAAACTCCGTGTACTGTCAGGGCGAACCGTGCTTCTCTTTCCCGATGCCGATGCTTATGCCGAGTGGAAACAGCGAGCCGAGAGCATGTACTTTTGTAAGGTGGTGGTTTCGGACATCATCGAAAGGAATGCCACCCCGAAACAAAAAGAAGCCCATATCGACATAGCCGATTGGATTATCTTTCAGATACGGGAGGGCAAGGTGATGAGTACAGCCAACCACTTGGTCGAGGCTGAGAGAATCCTCCAGCGGATGATAGAGAAGAATCCCGTCCTGCAAAAACTGATAGACGATTTAGACCTTGTGCTGGTCGGTGCATCTCCAATCGGCAACGATGATGAAAAACCTCCCTGACGGAGGAGAGCGGAAGCCGTAGGCTGGAGTTTGCAGACAATGGCTTGCCATTGATATAGCCCACTATAACTACACGCTCCGCTTACGTAGTTGTGGGCTCTCCCGAGGGGATTAGGGTTTTACCCTAATGACCCACTCAGGGCGTTTCTCCCCTGAGAACCCAGAGCAAAGAGTGACCCTCTCTTTGCAATCTCCGCTTATGGGTTGCACCCCTAAGAACCCCATGCGTTTACGGACAGCGGAAAAGCAAACAATAAAGTACAAACCCAAAAAACAAGTATCTATGGCAACAAAATCAAGCATACATATCAAGCCCTGCAATATCGCATCGAGTGAGGCTCACAACAGGAGGACTGCCGAATACATGCGCCACATCGGAGAGTCCAGAACCTATGTGGTTCCAGAACTCTCCACCGATAATGAGCAGTGGATAAATCCCGACTTCGGCAGTCCGGATTTGCGGATGCATTATGACAATATCAGACAGATGGTAAAGGAAAAGACCGGACGTGCCATGCAGGAAAAGGAGCGTGAACGCAAAGGCAAGAACGGTAAAATAGTCAAGATTGCGGGATGCTCCCCCATACGTGAAGGAGTGCTGCTTGTCAGGTCGGACACCACACTGGCAGACGTGCGTAAATTCGGTGAGGAGTGTCAAAGACGCTGGGGAATCACACCGCTGCAAATCTTCCTGCACAAGGATGAAGGGCATTGGCTGAACGGTCAGCCGGAAGCGGAAGACAGGGAAAGCTTCAAAGTCGGGGACAGATGGTTCAAGCCGAACTATCATGCCCATATCGTTTTCGACTGGATGAACCACGAAACAGGAAAGAGCCGAAAGCTCAATGACGATGACATGATGCAGATGCAGACCCTTGCATCCGACATCCTGCTGATGGAACGCGGGCAGTCAAAGGCTGTCACTGGTAAGGAGCATCTGGAACGGAACGACTTTATCATTGAGAAGCAGAAAGCTGAACTGCAACGCATGGATGCAGCCAAACGGCACAAAGAAGAACAGATAAATCTTGCCGAGCAGGAACTGAAACAGGTGAAATCAGAAATACGCACTGACAAGTTAAAGAAGACAGCCACCACGGCAGCGACAGCCATAACTAGTGGAGTTGCTTCTCTTTTCGGGAGTGGAAAACTGAAAGAACTGGAACGTGCCAACGAAAAACTGCAAGACGAGGTTTCAAAACGGAACACCAATATTGAAAAATTGCAGAGCCAAGTACAGCAGATGCAGAAACAGCATGATACGCAAATCCACAATCTCAGAGAAATGCACAGGCAGGAACTTGACATGAAAGAAAAAGAACTGTCACGGCTCGCCAGAATCATAGACAAGGCTTTCAGGTGGTTTCCGATGTTCAGGGAAATGCTGCGCATGGAAAAGTTTTGTGCCATGCTGGGATTCTCTAAAGAAATGACTGAAAGTCTTATAGTCAAAAAAGAAGCCCTGAAATGTAGCGGTAAAATCTATTCCGAGCAACACAGGCGGAACTTTGATATAAAGGATGATATTTTAAGGGTGGAAAATGACCCTGACGATGAAAGCAGGCTGAACCTGACAATAAACAGGAAGCCGATTGCCGACTGGTTCAGGGAGCAATGGCACAGGCTTAGATATGGAGCAAGAGTGCCGCAACAGGAAGAAAGAAAAAGTAGAGGATTCAAATTATAATAGAAGCAATTTGATTAGTAATCTAAAAGCACTCCGATAACGATTAGAGTGCTTTTAGATTGTTTATCATTAATTATCAAAGCAAGTGCAGTTTAAGATTTTACTGAAGTTTGCATTAATAAAGAATATACTACAGCTGATATATGCGCAACATATTGTGACGCTTGTGATTCATTTCCCTTGAAATCCTTAACAAATACCGCTAAGGTATAACTGATATTATTAGGCAGACATATATAGGCAACATCATTGTGAGCTGCAAGAACACCATTTTCATTAACATAACCTGAACCTGTCTTATGCGCTATAACAACCCCTTCTTTATCAAGAAGTGGAGCTGCTATCCTATCTACACCTGTTTTGCATTCTTTTAACGTATTCTTAATGAAACTTTGTTTCTCATCATCGATAAGACCTTCAGTAAACAAACGATTCATCAACATTGCAGCACCAAGAGGAGATGTATAGTTAGAGTAAGCCTTGTTATGGTCAGCCGACATTTCCTCTTCCGTATAAGCTATCTGAAAACTTGAACGAGGAATGAGTGTGGCTATAAAACTATCTGTTTGAGCGACATTAACCATATCCTTAAACATAAGGTTGCTTGCATTGTTGTCACTCTGAGTAAGAGTATAACGCAGCAAATCTCTCACTGTCAATGATATGACTGGCCCTGAATAATCTTTCAGCATAGGACTCCAAGTCTTTGGGTCAAGTTTATCCCTATTTATATTTACTAAGGTATCAAGTGAAATTCCTTTATTGTCAAAGTCATTACAAAGAGCTAATGCCTGATGAACCTTAAACACACTCATCATAGGATAAACACTCTTATTATTGACCTTAACCGTATCTCTGTTATTAACAATAACCGCCACACCAATTTCGCCAGGACAAGCTGAGACAATTTGAGAAATGCTATCAGTCAAAACATTTGTTAAAGGAGGATTTGCGCTATCTTTTGTCGCTGATTTATGGAACAATGAAAATACCAAGATGAAAATGCAAACTAAAGCTATACTCAAAACTACGATTTGTTTTTTTCTGTTTTTTTCCATGTTTATATTATTTATATTTGTTTGACGAGAATATCTTTATTTGCCGACAAAGGTACATAACTTTACGGAAAAAACCCGTTGGCGGAATTAAAATAATAGATAAATTTATATGAAAGAAAAGTTGTACATACAAGAATTTATTTGTAACTTAGTGTTGCTCAATACATTAAGTTATAAAATCAGTATGCACAACTTATATACAAATTTCGTAAAAATCCTTGATATATGCAAGCTATTCTCAAAAGATTTAGTAAATGAGCAAGGTAATATTCCACGCCCAGGCGTCGTTCCGAGATTTAGCGACCTTGAAATAGTATCGCTTTCCATAGTAAGCGAGGCAATGGGCATTGATAGCGAATGCCTGTTGTTTGCTAAGTTGAAAGAGTATGTAAAGGAAATGCCGAACCTTATCTCACGCCGCCAATACAATGACCGTAGGAAACTAACCAGCAATCTGTGTGATACCATAAGAAAACGTATGGCACTGGAAATAGATGGTACAGAGGACTACTTCTGTATTGACTCCAAGCCAATCGAGGTGTGCAGACTATCCCGCTCCAAGCGTTGTAAGATGGGCAAAGATGAATACAGAACAGCCCCTGCATATGGTTACTGTGCATCGCAAGGCGCATACTACTATGGTTATAAGTTGCACGCTGTCTGTGGATTAAGTGGCGTGATACATTCTTTTGACCTAACAAAGGCTAATGTCCACGATATTCGTTATTTACAAGACGTAAAATATGAATATCATGACTGTTGCATTTTTGGAGATAGAGGCTACATCAGTGCAACGGCGCAACTGGACTTATTTGAAACCGCAAATATCAGATTGGAAGTTCCTTATCGGCACAATCAAAAGAATTGGAAACCTACTTTTATTCCTTTTGCGAAGGCGAGAAAAAGGATTGAAACAGACTTCTCGCAGATGTGCGACCAATTTATGATTTGCCGCAACTATGCAAAGGAAACAGTAGGATTGTTTACAAGAATTATCGGTAAAATCAGTGCCTTTACGGCAATGCAATATTTAAATCACATTAATAATAGACCCATTGGAAGAGTCAAGTATGCACTGGCTTAATTCCGCCAACGGGTGGAAAAATATGTTTCTAAAATATATAAATCAGGGCAACCGCATCAAAATGTCAATAACCTGATAATCAATACTTGTCGATTTTGTATTAATAGGGATAAGTGGGGTGGATACAAGGATGAGAAGTTTCAACAATTTACAATATCCCCCCTTAAAAATGCATAATTTTGTATTTTTCTGAATAATAGCCTGTTGTCAAAAATCATGTTTCTTAAAAAATATTACCCGCAAGGGAAATTTGAATTATATGGGGCAAAAAATCAATTTTTATGGGGTAGTAGTTTCGATTTGGACCAATGGTTTTTTTAGGAAAATGGACAATAAGGGAGAGGAGGAGGTTGAAAACTACGTTTGTTTCCTAAGCTAACGTTATTTTGATGCGGTTGCCCTGTATATAAATAGACAGCTGTGGGGAAAATGTGGGGAAAAATTAGATAATTAAAAAGGCTAAATGACTGAAAATAATCACTTAGCCTTTTAATCCGTACCCAGACCCGTACTTCGTAATTGCTGCGCCCATCATTCAAGACTGTCAAATCGGGTCTTTCCTGTCAAGCCAATGATGCCTATGCGTATGCCAAACACATGGATTACGGATTTCTCGTTCCGTGAACAAACACTTTATCCGCAACTCTGCTATGTGGTGTAATGGCTTAACTCCATTTCTATGGGCAACACTTTTGTTGCAGATTTCAAGCAGCTTTTATCGAAATACCCATCAGTAAGAACTCGTTTATTAGGCTTTCCTCATAATTGGGAACAAGAGCCTTTGTGGAGATAAAATAATTGCCCTGTTTCTTAAAAAGCACTGGGGCAAACCAGCTCCGTCTTTAATTGTTTCCAATAAATGGATTGTTTCAAGCCCCTATAGAAAGAGAACAAAAATTCCTGTGTGAAAATTAATCTACGACAAGGAGCAAGCAAGGAGCAATATCAAACAAAAATCAATACCTTTGCAGTACATATGAGATAGACCAAAACAAAAGTGGAATATCGGAAACGAATAGCAAGGAAAAGAGAAGAAACGACCCAAGTTGATGTCCTTTTTGAGTTAATAATCAATAAAAGCGTTAAATCTTCACCTTTTAGAATGTGCAATTAAAAATAACAACCATATTTCTGACTTATTATCTATAAAATATTGAGTAATAATCGGTTGTAAATACGCTGGGTGTAAAAGCCTTAAGACAATAGATATCCCTGCTGATGTGGAGGAAATTAATAGTAAAGCATTTTATGGATGTATTAGACTGCAAGAAATCAAGCTTACATCCAACGTAAGCCTTATCTCCATTGGAAATCAAGCTTTCACGACAAAATCTACATTGAATGAACTAACAATTCCAGCTACAGTTGTTAATATGGGAGTTGAAGCCTTCTTAGGTTGTTCTGTTTCAAAACTTCACCTTAAATGGTTAGAACCTCTTGAGGTTCGCATAGTTCCCAAAATAGAAGGGTGTACTCTTTACGTGCCTAAAGGTACAGTAGAATTATATCATAACACGCGCAATTGGTCTAAATTTCAAAAAATTATTGAGGAATAAATCGCAAAGTAAGGGTTTGCACTTGTTTCGATTGGGGCAAGTTTGCTTTAAATAAGCTTTGTTGAAGAATAAAATAATCGAACATTAGTAATATGAAAATAATTCAATCCTTTTGGGAAGGACATAATAAAGATATAGAAAATCCTTATGGGTGGGCTAACTATAGATTTCATTGGCTTGGTTGGATGTTGAGTTCACTCCAGCTGAGAAGTCACTATGAAAAAGTGGAGCTCTATACTGATAAAATTGGTTATGATTTGTTAGTTAAAAAACTACGTTTGCCCTATACGGAGTTCATGTTGTTCTTGACGAATTGAACACGATGCCTAATGGGCTATGGGCTATGGCTAAAATAGAGTCATATGGATTGCAAACAGAACCGTTTTTACATATTGACGGGGATGTTTTTATCTTCGATTATTTGCCACAAGAACTCCTGACATGTGGAATAATTACACAAAATAAGGAATACGCAACAGAATATTATATGGATCGTTGGAAAAAGATTTCTCCTATCCTTCAATATATACCACAACTTATGAATAATTTCCATAAAGGTATTTTCAAGTCAAGAAATAACTTTCTATAAAACAGGAACAAATATTATTAAACAATTACTTTGTTCAAAAGTAATTGCTATAGAACCATAAGTAGTAAATCCAAGTAAAAGATGGCAGAAAAGACAAAACTAATAATAGGTATAATTCTTTTTAATATGGTGATTTGTTATGCAAATGCTCAAACGGACAGTCTTGCGACCAAGATAGACTCATTGGAGAAAGTCTATAATTTAGAGGGGGTCACTGTCACCGCGCATAAGAGGATTTTCACCCAAAAGCCCGACCGTTTGATCTTCAATGTTGAAAACTCTATTGTGAGCAGTGGCGGTAACGCTTTGGCCGCACTGAAGATTACTCCCGGAATAAAAGTGCAAAATGAACAGATAACAATGATCGGCAAAAACGAAATGACAGTCATGGTAGATGAACGTCCTGTGAAGTTAAGTGGTGAAAGCCTTATAAATTTTCTAAGAGGAATTTCTTCAACAACAATTAAAAGCATAGAGGTTATTAGCACGCCTCCGGCAAAATATAAAGCACAGGGTAACAGCGGATTGGTTAATATTATATTGAAAAAGGCTAAAGTCGGTACTTGGTCGCTGATATTGAGAAATACCTATCAGCAGGCTACTTATGGGGATAATAAGAGCGGAGCAGACTTTAATTTGAGGAAGAAGAAGCTCTCCATATCCTCCAATATCTCGACAGCTTCTGGGAAAGACAGATATGCCATGGACCGATTTACTTATTACCCTGTTGAGACTTGGCATCTGTCAGCGCCATTAAAGCGGAGTTATAACTTCATGAATGTGAACTTTGGTGTTGACTATGATGCGAGCCGAACATTGACTATTGGCATGAATTATTTGGGGCATAAAACGAATAATCCCTTTAGGCAATACAAGTTTAATACCGAAATTATGGATGCAAATAACAATATGTCATCCTACATGGAGACTTTCAATGATAAAATACATAAGGGGTATACCCATGTCCTTAATGTTCATGGTATAGTCAGATTGGATTCGCTTGGAAAAAAGATAAAGATAGATTTAGATTATTTGAGGAACACCAATAAGGACTCCACGAGCGATTATGGGGCAAGCTATTTTCCTGATAGGGAGCAGATTGCAGGCAGTTATTATGCGAATATCAGCAGAAACAAGAGCGAAGTGTCCAACTATGCGGCAAAAGTGGATGTGGAATTGCCATTACGGTGGATAAATTTGAACTTTGGCGGGCAGTTGGATTTTACGACCAATAGCAATGACTACACGTTCTATGACAATCTTTCCGGTAGCCAGATCGTTGACAATAGCCAAAGCAACTATTTTAAATATAAGGAAAATATAGCAGCTTTATACTTGTCTGCCAGTAAAAGCTTAAGTAAAAGGCTTAGCATGCAATTTGGCATAAGGGTTGAGCAAACTTATACTGAAGGCCGGTCTCTTACCATTGATCAAGCCAATAAACATCATTATCTCAATGCTTTTCCCTCTGCTTATGTTTTGTATAAGTTGTCAGACATCAAATCTCTTTCCTTGAGTTACAGCAGAAGGATAAACAGACCGTATTTCTATGATATGAATCCATTTAAGACTTATACCAGTCAATACGACTACAGCGTAGGAAATACGTCTCTGAAACCTTCTTATTCCGACAACCTGGATTTAATGCTTTCTTCGGGTATATTTGTCCATAAAGTATGGTATAGCCATGTATCTGACGACTATGCGATATACCCGACAATCGACCCGACCACAAAGATTATCAAGCGTTCCCCGAGCAATTTCATAAATTACTATAGCGTGGGGATGTCCGAATCCTATACATTCAACAAGTGGTGGTGGTGGAACTCTTATAATAATGTTACATTTTACTATATCCACAAGAGGGCAATTCTTTCGGAAGCTCCTCCAATGATAGATAGGATAAGCGGTAATTTCATGACCCAGAATGATTTTCTCTTAAATAAAAAGAAAACTTGGATACTGAATTTTGGATTTTACTATGAACTCCCTTACATTAGTTCCTATAGTAAGGTGGCCTCCAATTATTATTTTTATATGGGAGTGAGAACGAATCTTTTGGAAAACAGGCTGTCTCTCTCACTTAATGTGAATGACATCTTCAAAACTTACCGCATGTGCGAAACCATGACTTCAAACGATGTCAGGTACAAATATGATAACCGTTCAGACACTAGATATTTGCAGTTCTCAGTGAGCTATAAAATAGGTAACAGCTCGATAAGAGGCAGAAGGCATGCAACTGCAAATGAGAACATTAGGCGTCGAATAAAATAAAGACTGAAAAGATTCTATGTCTATAAAAACTATGAATCAAATTTATTAATTAACATTTTAATCATGGAAATTTTAAGTAAATTAACCAAGTTGACACTTGAAAATGGTGTTCTTGACGGTGGGTTTGTATGATGGGAAGTTGCATGGTTTACTCTTTTATCAGATGTGTAAGATATGGATTATTCTTTATCCGTTCAATTTCAGAATCTACTAGAGATAGTATTTCCTGTTTTACCTTACAATAGTTGGCTTCGATAGTCTCCTTTAGATTGTCGGAGCTATCTTCTTTTGTAAAGTCTGCTATCACAGGAACGGGATGATAGGCTTTCATCTCAGCAGATACCTTGGCACTGTCCACCACTATCTCTGCATGAAAGATCTTCTGGTCGATGCGTTCATCGAAGTTGTCAGATACTGCCCCAACGAACATACCTTGGGTGAGGTTGGAAATCTTACTTGCAGGGATAAGACTATCCATCTGTGTTGAAATGGAAGTGGATTTGTCGTTGCGGTTGATGGTCATGGACTGCCGTTGCTGAAGCACCTTGCCAAAACGTTCTGAAAGTGTCTTGGCAGTTTCCCCCACCAATTGACCACTGAACACATTACCCACGGTGTTCTGTATTACCTTGCTTTCCTTATCCCCATAGTCACGAGTGAGTTGTGAGAAATCCTGAAAGCCCAAACAAACCGCCACCTTATTGCTTCGAGCGGTAGCGATTAGGTTATCCAACCCACGGAAATAAATCGTCGGCAACTCATCGATAATCACTGAGGACTTGAGTTGCTTCTTCTTGTTGATGAGCTTCACTATACGACTGTTATACAAACCGAGTGCCGCCGAATAGATATTCTGGCGGTCGGGATTGTTCCCCACAACAAGCACTTTCGGCTCATTGGGATTGTTGATGTCGAGCGAGAAGTCGTCACCCGTCATTACCCAATAAAGGGCTGGTGAAATCATACGGGATAGTGGTATTTTGGCACTGGCTATCTGTCCCTGTAACTGGTCTTGTGCGCCTCCTTCCCAAGCATCCATAAAAGGAGAAAGATAGTTGGCAAGTTCATCGTAGGAAGTGAGTATCGGAAATATCTGTGCATAAGGACGATTAAGGAACTCTATGGCGTGTGGGAAGGTACAATACTTACCGTCCTCATAGATTTTGAGAAACCAGATAATTGCAGCCAGCAAGATAATCGGTGATTCTACGAAAAAATCTCCTTGCTTCTGTATCCAAGAGCGGTTCAAATTGAGCATAATGGTGTAGGCACTTTCGTATGCGTCCGATATGTCTGTCATAAAGGCAGGATTGATGGGATTGCACCGATGAGACTTTCTTGGATCATCGAAATTTATCACGAAGAACTGCGGTTTTACCTTGTAGGCATCCAAGTGATGAAGCAGGTGATTATAAGCAATCTCAGAAAGGTCTGGGAACTTATAGTCGTAGATATACATGGCAAAGCCTTTCTCAATCTGCTGCTTGATGTAGTTGTTCGCGATAGCGTAGGACTTACCCGAACCCGGTGTTCCGAGTACCATTGAGGCACGGAAGGGATTGACTACGTTAATCCAACCCTTGTTCCACCTTTTCTTATAATAGAAGCGTGTAGGAAGATTGACGGAGTATTCATTTTGCATCAACCTTGTTTCTTGCATAAAACTCTCGTTCTCTGTGTTAAACACGTCGTCCATCAGGTTGTTTTTGAGCAGTCGGCTCATCCATACACCACCCATTAAGAGACAGATATAGCCAATGGAGAGCGTGAAGATATAGAGCGAAGCCGCTCCAATTTTTCCTATGGGCAATGCCAACAGCCACCAGTTGAGAAAGAAAAAGACAAAACCGGAGAAAAGCACTGTCCAAATTTTTGGCCAAGTGATTTTCTCCTCTTTCACGCCCTTTGTCCCAAGGCAGGACAAGGCAAGGAAAACCACACAAAAGAGTTTTGTCCAAAGGATGGATGAAAACAATCCCGTAGTTCGCTGAAAGTTCATCAGTATCTTGTTGATGATACCGAGCGTGAAATGCCACTGTTGAAATGCCTCGTAACAGAACCAATAACAGTTAACGAGGAGGAATATCACCGATATACCCCGCATAAAGTCCATGACTTTACCTAATGCCCTTAAATCATCTTCTTGTGCCATAATCGTATTGTTTTTGGGAAGCCTCCCCCAACCTCTCCAAAGGAGGGGAGATAGAAATGCTCGTTTATTTAATGTTTTCTTCGTCTAAGATTTACCTTACTTTGTTTACGGAGCTTTCGCTGCCATGCCGCTTCCTTCCAGTCATCGTTGCCTGTAGGTGTGAACGAACCATCCACCATATCCTCGATGAGTTCATCAACAAGGTTGTCGCCGTCTTCTGTATTTGGGTGCAAAGATTCATTTGTAGATGTCTGCTCCAAGTATTCTGAAGGATGGCCATACAACGCTTCATCCAAGAATGGATTGTGTGTTGGATTGGATAGATACGCATTGAATACATTAGCAGCATATCCCTTGCCTAATCGAGAACCATTGAGCGCAATTCCCTCTTTATCGTCAATAAAGGTAATGCCATAGATACGACTGCTTTCGTTCTTTCGGATAACCACCCGCAAGCCCTGTTCCTCCAATCGTTGTAGCAGATTTTCCTCTGTCTTTGGAGAGGTACGCATTGTTTGTAACACCCTGTACCTTATGATTGATATCAATGGCTTGATAGCTTGTTTCGACCTCTGCATCCTGTTCTGTACGGCAGTATAGCCCACACCACGACCAATGTCCGAGGCATGGATGGGTGTACTTATTTTGTTGCCTTTATCATTGGTCGAGACATAGACAAGCCCATCGTATTTCCTTCCCCGAAATTCAGTCTTCACTTCTTCTACGGCAAGATTATATTTGCTCAAAATGGCATTCAGTTCGCCCAAAGAACAGAAACGATAATGTTTCAGAATCGTGCGGACAACACTTGCGACCTGCTCTTTGATATTTCCTTTTGTGGTATCCACCTTGGGCGTTTCTGTTACGGCTTTCTCGCTAACCTTTGAACTTGGATTGAGACCAAACCTCTTTTCCAAGGCATCGGTAATCTTCTTGCTCCGCCGCTTCTCAAACTTATCGTTCATCTTTCTTCCTTTGCTGTCCACCCGAAGCGACACGATGTGTATATGCTCACGAGCAATGTCGCTGTGCTTGAACACGATATAGGGCTGCTTGCCATAGCCAAGTGCTTCCATATACTCTTTGGCAATCTGCGTGAGAGTTTCATTGGATAGTTTCTCGTCTGGGTGAGGATTGAGGGAGCAATGGAACACCATCTTTTTTGTCCGGCATTTCTCAGGGATAAGTGCTTGCATATCGACAAACACCTCTGCCATCGTATATGTTCCCTCTTTGTTTTGATACAAGTTTTGGGCAAAAAGAATGCTTGCTTCCTCTTTCTCTACCTTTTTGAAGTTATAGCCGAGTGCTCCTCCAAGGTTCTCCGTTGCAGAAATCTTGGCAATCATCTTTTGCGGTAGTCAATGGTTAAACGGATAGCCTGTTCTTGCAAAGCTACGATTTGAGCCGACAGTTTCTCCAACTTTTCAAGCAGAATCTGTGCGGTCTTGACCGAATGATAGCTGTTAATGGCACGCACGGTCTGGTTATAGAGTACGCCAATTTTATGGATTTGTGCTGTCAGTTCGGAGAGCTTTCGATAGTATTCCACTGCGGATTTATCCACCGTTATCACCTTAAAATGCTCTCCAAGAATGCGAGCGCGTACGAAATCTGACTTGGTTTCTGCGCCCGAACGCTGAAACAAATCAATCGCCCTTTGCTGATCTTTTGGGTTGGGAAGACGGGTGTCCCATCTGTCCCATCGTTCAATCTTGTCATTCATTATCTTTTCTTTTTGTAATTACGACTTTGGAGTAATTTAATTCCCCTGTGGGGCAAGGGTCTTTGTCGGCAAAAACGGAGTTTGTCGGACAAAGACACACCTTGCCAGTATAAAGAAAGAGATAGTTTGTTATGTTCCATAAAGTAACCTTTCTGGGGTGCTTCTAATAGACGAGAGTTCAAAGTTCAAGAAGTAAGTCAAGAGATAAGTTTAGACTAATTTCTTGACTTACTGACTTAATGAACTGACATATTTTTGACTAAAGTTAATTTTGACTTAGGTCAAAACTAATATCTTGACCAAAGTCATAACTGACCATTCGACTTAAGTCGCAACTGATTTCTTAACTTAACTCATAACTTACCTGTTTGCGGTATTGGATTATAATGCCTTTCAAGCATTGTTTGTATGTCGCTCTGTTTGTAAAGTATCTTCCCTCCGATTTTGTAGAAAGGAAGTATTCCTGCATTTCTGTACTCTTGGAGCGTACGTGTGCTGAGCCGTAATTGGCTGCAAACCTCCTCGCCAGTGAGGTAAACCTCTCCGCCCAGCATCGGACGGGCGGTAGCGCAATATCGCTCCAATTTCTTCAATATTCCTTCCATCAGTTGTGAAAACAACTGCATCTGAGGGTCTTGCTGTGTAATGATTTCGTTCTCTTCCATAGTTTATTCATTTTTTGAGTTCAGTATCTCCAAGATGTCACTCTCCTTGTAATAGCACTTGTGTCCAATCATTGAGAAAGGGATTTTTCCCGTATCTCTGTATGATTGCAGGGTACGTTTGCTGATGCCGAGCCTGCGGCATACGGCTTCATTGTCGAGCCATTCGTCCGTTTCGGGCGGATTGCCGATAAGCTGTTCAATACTGTGGATAAAGTCTGCAAATTCGGAGCAGTGCCGCTCCCACGTTTTGCGGTCGATGATAATGAGTTTCATTGCCTTGATTTTGTTTTGATTACTTTATTGTTACTCGGCAAACAAACTGTTATGCAGTCCATTGCCGTACTTATCAAGTGCAAAAGTAAACCCTCGGAAGCACCGCTGCAAGAAATGAGGATAAGCAGGGAAATAGAGAGAAAACAAGAGAAAAGACCAAAGGAGATCCATCTGTGTTATTGCGGTAATGAGATGAGGTGCCGGCTCTTTCCTTTTATCACATAGCAATTATTCTCTCGATAGTTCGACAAATCGATATGTAGAACTATCGATAGATAGTTTTATCGATAGATTATTTTATCGATAGATTATTTTATCGATAGATTATTTTGACGATATATAGTTTTGACAACAGATAGTCATGACAACAGATAGTCATGACAACAGATAGTCATGACAACAGATAGTCATGACAACAGATAGTCATGACAATAAATTGTACAAACAACAGATAGTCCGTATTATCGTCATTCCTATCTATTGTTGGCTGTTACGCCTTGCGTCCAAAGAGCCTGAGTATGCCGTATTCTTGTCGTGCCTATACTCTCTTACGGCAGCCCTGCCCTGCAAGGTTGGGAGAGATGAATACGACCGCACGGATATTGGGAATTGCCATACAG
>NZ_AQVC01000034.1 GCF_000372405.1 Porphyromonas somerae DSM 23386
TCGGTCACGTACGTGAGTACGCTCCCAGCACCCTCACCCTCAGCGCCTTGCATCTCATCCTTCGTGCAAAGTCTCTGCACATTTAAATCAAATGTGCGAGAATGGCACTTCGTGCAACATTCTCATTTTATAGTCGGCCTCTTCCCTTTTAGCATTCTTTATTACCCGATATTAAGAGAGGTGCTGATAATTCCTTATCTTTGCTAGCAATAGGTAGGGAGGGAGTGTTGTGTATTATAGTATGAAGGGGAGTCACCCAATGACGACCCCCCTGGTAAATCAGATAATTAATCGATTTAGATGGAGGAAAATAGAGTGGACGTGAGAGCTCTCTCGGAGCTAATAGAGCGTGAGAGTCACTTCTTGGATCTCTTGGAGAGTGGTATGAGCCGTGTGATTGTAGGGCAGAAGCACCTACGTGAGAGTCTTTTGATTGGGCTATTGGCCGACGGTCATATCTTGCTGGAGGGTGTTCCTGGTCTTGCCAAGACTTTGGCGATTAAGACTTTGTCCGACCTGATGGATGCAAAGTTTAGCCGAATACAATTTACACCCGACCTGCTCCCTGCCGACGTGATTGGTACGCAGATTTATAGCCAGAAGAATGAGCGTTTTAGTGTGAAGCATGGTCCTATCTTTGCCAATCTAGTTTTGGCAGATGAGATTAACCGTGCACCCGCTAAGGTGCAGAGTGCTCTCTTGGAGGCGATGCAGGAGCGACAGGTGACGATTGCCGAAGAGACCTTTAAGCTCCCAGAGCCCTTCTTGGTGATGGCGACACAAAACCCGATTGACCAAGAGGGAACTTATCAACTACCTGAGGCACAGAGCGACCGTTTTATGCTCAAGGTGGTGGTGGGCTATCCTACCAAGGAGGAGGAGCAGCAGATTGTACAGTCTCAGATCCGCAAGGTGAAGCCAGAGGTGACCCCTGTGGTGACTACCGATCAGATACTTAAGGCGAGAGAGATCGTTCATCAAGTCTATATTGATGAAAAGATTCATCGCTACATTGTGGATATCGTCTTTGCTACACGCTTCCCTCAGGAGGCTGGTATGCCTCACCTCGCTGGCATGATCAGCAATGGAGCCTCTCCACGTGCTTCGATCAACCTTGCTTTGGCGGCGAGAGCTTATGCTTTTATCAAGCACAGAGGCTTTGTGATTCCAGAGGATGTACGAGCTGTCTGCCACGATGTGCTACGCCACAGGATCGCTTTGAGCTATGAGGCGGAGGCGAATAACCTTGTCTCGGAGGAGATTATTAGCGAAATCCTCAATAAGGTTCAGGTACCTTGATACTTAAGTGATGGAGACACAAGATCTCTTAAGTAAAATACGTAGAATCGAGATAAAGTCTAGGCGACTTTCACAGAATATATTCTCTGGTGAGTATCGCTCGGCCTTTAAGGGACGCGGTATGTCTTTTAGTGAGGTGCGGGAGTATCAGCTGGGGGATGATGTGAGGGATATCGACTGGAATGTGACCGCTCGCTATGCTCGACCTTATATCAAGGTGTATGAGGAGGAGCGTGAGCTGACGATGATGCTTCTGGTGGATGTCTCAGAGAGTGGACTTTTCGGTACGGTGGAGCGGACCAAGCGTCAGCTGATTGCTGAGGTGGCGGGGACGCTCGCTTTTAGCACCATCACTAATAATGATAAGGTGGGTGTGATATTCTTCTCCGATAGAGTGGAGAAGTACATTCCACCAAGTAAGGGAAGGAAGCACGTGCTCCATATCCTCACGGAGATTTTGCGTCTGGAGCCTAAGGGTAAAGGGACCAACTTATCTGAGGCACTCATCTTTGCCAATAATGTGCAGAAGAAGCAGTGTACGCTCTTTATCCTCTCCGACTTTATTGATGAGAGTGAATATGAGTCAACCCTCAATGTGGTGAGCCGTAAGCACCAAGTATTGGCGATGCAGGTCTTTGATCCGAAGGAGGCTGAGCTCCCCAATGTGGGGTTGCTACGAGTGCAGGATGCAGAGAGTGGCGAGGTGACGATGATTGATAGTTCGTCCAAGCGGATTCGTGAGATGTATCGTAGCTACTGGGAGCAGCTCACCAATCGGATGAGGGAGGCACTCACTAAGTATGATATCACCTTTGTGAGTATGCCGACCAATCAGGATTATGTGCCGGCACTGCAACGACTATTTAATAAGAGTATTCGGTGAAACATAGGATATATATAAAATGTATAGGGTGGCTGATGGCGCTACTTCTTACCCCTCTCTCTCTCTTGGCAATGGAGGATGGAGGGGAGGTGCGCATTATCCCTACATTGGAGCGGTCGGCCATCTTGATCGGTGAGCAGGTGAAACTCAATGTGAAGGTGGTCTATCCTCGCTCGGAGATGATGCGACTAGTGCTGCCTGAGGATACGTTGGTATCGGGTGTGGAGATCATAGAGAGTCAGTTGGTGGATTCTACTATGATCAATGATCGGCTACAAGAGCTGATTTATGATGTGGTGCTCACCTCCTTTGACTCTGCCAACTATCAGCTCAGAAATATTTCTGCACTGGTAGGCGACTCATTATATACTGCGGGTGATCAATTGAGCTTGGTGGTGAATACGGTGCCTGTGGACCTGGAGCACCCCGACCAATACGCCGATATTAAGGGGCAGTGGAAACCCCCATTCGTTTGGCAAGACTACCTTATTTATCTCTATATTCTATTGGGTGTCATAGCACTTGGCGTGGCAACGTACTTCCTAGTGAGGTATCTAAAGAAACGCAAGAAGAGTGTCGATGAGGTACGTGAAGAGGTGCCACTGCTTGATCCTTATGAGGAGGCGATACAGAGTGTGGCAGCCCTGAAGAGTGAGGAGCTTTGGCAGCAGAATAGAGTGAAGGAGTACTATACTAGGCTCACTGATATCTTGCGTCGCTATATCTTCCGTATCTATGGTATCACCACACTGGATATGACTAGTGCGGAGATATTAGAGGCCTTTAAGTCGCAAGTAGGTCGAGATAAGATGTATACCGAGCTTGTAAGGATTTTGGAGACAGCCGACTTGGCTAAGTTTGCAAAGTATCAGCCTGCCTCGGATGAGAATATTAGCTTGCTCTCTGCTTCTGTAGCATTCATAGAGGCACAAAGGGAGGCACAAAGGCCCTTGGAGACTACGGAGGAGAAGAGTGTAGAAGAGGGAGGAGGTGTGGAGCCATGACGTTTGCTCATCCTTATTTCTTTCTATTATTGCTACTAGTGCCTCTTGCAGTATGGCTTTACCTATGGCGAGAGAAGCGACCAGCTACCTTTACGCTCAGCACTATTGGTGCCTTTAGAGGGCGTAAGGTGTCGTGGCGTACACGGCTCTGTTGGTTACCTTTTGCATTGGCATTATTGGCATTTATCTCTGGGGTGGTGGCTTTGGCACGCCCACAGAGTAGCAATGCCTATTCTACAGAGAGTACGGAGGGGATTAATATTGTGTTGGCACTCGATATCTCGGGGAGTATGTTGGCAAAGGACTTGCAACCCAACCGTTTTGAAGCGGCGAAGAGTGTGGCTGGGGAGTTTGTCAGCTCTCGCCCTTATGATAATATCGGGTTGGTGGTCTTTGCGGGTGAGAGCTATACTCAGTGTCCACTTACTACGGACCATGCAGTACTCCTCAATATGATCAATAGTGTGGAGATGGGGCTGGTGAATGACGGTACCGCAATAGGTAGTGGACTAGCAACGGCAGTGAATCGCCTCAAAGAGATCAAGGAGGGGAGCAAGGTGGTGATACTCCTTACGGATGGTACCAATAACTCTGGTACTATTGCCCCTGTGACTGCTGCTGAGATCGCTGCAAGCTTTGGGATACGTGTTTATACCATTGGGGTAGGGACTATGGGGGAGGCACTCTATCCAATTCAGACCTATCTGGGGGTAGAGTATGTCAGTATGCCTGTGGAGATTGATGAAGCGAGCCTCAAGCAGATTGCATCTGCTACTGGAGGTCAGTACTTCCGAGCTACCGACAACAATAGCTTGCACCAGATTTATGAGGAGATAGATCAGCTAGAAAAGGTGAAGCTGAAGGTGGAGAGTTTCACCCAGAAGGAGGAGCTATTTCCACCCTATCTGTGGGCTGCTCTGATACTATTGTTTGCAGCACTATTACTTCGTAGTACGCTATTTAGGAGGATGCCATAATGAGATTTTTACACCCATATATCCTTTTCCTTCTGCTGCCATTGTTGGTGGTGGCTCTCTTCCTCGTATGGAGAATGAGCCGTCAGCGAAAGGAGCTGAAGAAGTTTGGCGAGACCGAATTGGTGCGTCTCTTGATGCCCGACCTATCCCTACGTCGTAAGCTGGCAAAGGACTTGGTGCTTATACTCAGTCTATCGATGCTGGTGGTGGCACTTGCTCGACCCCAAATGGGCTCTAAGAGTGAGACGGTAAAACGTGAGGGCATTGAGTTGATGGTAGCGATGGATATCTCCAACTCTATGCTTTCGGACGATGTGAAGCCCAATCGTTTGGCTCGTGCCAAAGCAATCGTTTCGAGAATTATTGACAAGCTGGATAATAATAAGATTGGTCTGGTATTCTTTGCGGGGGATGCTTATGTGCAGCTCCCAATCACAGGGGATATGATTTCGGCCAAGATGTTTTTGGATAATGCCTCTCCCGATCTCATTCAGGTGCAGGGCACTCAATTAGAGCAGGCGATTCGGCTCTGTGTCCGTAGCTTTTCAAGTGATGAAAAGGTGAAGCGTGCCATCGTATTGATTACCGATGCCGAGAATCATGAGGGCAATGTGCTTTCGGCGATTGAGGAGGCGAAGAAACAGGGAATCTTGGTCAATGTGCTAGGCGTTGGCTCTACTGACGGAGGCCCAATCCCTATGCCAGAGGGTGGCTACCTCCAAGATGCCGAGGGTAAGATGGTGATTACGAAGCTCAATGAGCAACTCGGAATGGAGATCGCCACTGCCTCAGGGGGTATCTACGTGCGTGCCAGTGATGTGTCACAGTCTGTAAGAGCCTTGGAGGAGGCCCTCAACAAATTGGAGCAGGCGGAGTTGGAGATGAAGGTTTATACCGCTTATAATGAGCTGTATTATATCCCTTTATTACTCGGATTGCTTCTGCTGTGGATTGATTTCTTATTGCTCGACCGGAAGAATAGATACTTCAGGCGGGTGCAACTATTTGATCGTACTCAGGAGCGTACCTCAGCTAAAAGTAAGGAATGATGAAAAGAATATTATTGTTATTAGGTTTACTGGTCTCCTTTTCCCTCTCTGGCTATGCCCAGAAAGAGGTGCGTCAGTTGGCAAGGAGTGGCAATAAACTCTTTCAAAAGGAGCAGTACGATAAGGCGGAGCTGGAGTACCGCAAGGCATTGGAGATAAATCCAAGTGACAAGGTGGCGAACTTCAATCTCGCCAATACCCTAGTGCGTACGGAGCGAGGCGAAGAGGCGGATAAGATCTACCAAGAGATGCTTAAGGAGATAAAGATACTCCCGAAGGATGAGGCGGCTGATGTGGCTCATAATGCTGGCAACTTGGCGATGGCGAAGAAGGACTATGCCAAGGCTATTGAGATGTATAAAGAGTCGCTCCGACGTCGACCAATCGATGAGGAGACGCGTTACAACCTTGCTCTTGCTCAAAAGCTATTGGAGCAACAGCAGCAAGATAATAACGAGGAGAATCAAGATAATAAGGATAATCAAGAGCAGCAGCAACAGGACAACCAGCAACAGCAGAATCAGCAGGATCAACAGCAAGACCAGCAGAAGGACCAGCCTAATAAGCAGCAAGAACAGCCTCAAAATGCTGAAACAATGAGCCAAGACAATGCGGAGAAGATCCTTCAAGCCTATTTACAAGACGAGAAGGATACGCAGCGTAAGGTGGAGCAAATGAAGCAGCAACAGCAAAGGGGCAAAAAGTCAAGACCTAAAAATTGGTGATGATGATACGATACAATCGATATGTATTATTGGTAGTTCTTACTCTGCTCTCCCTGAATGTGTGGGGGCAGGATAAGGTGGCTTTTGATGTGGAAGTGCCGAGCCATATTATAGCAGGACGCCCTTTTAGAGTGGTCTTTTCGGTCAATGCATCTGCCAAGAATATCAGCTTTAATGCACCGTCGGGGCTGGAAGTGGTCTACGGACCGGCCGTGAGTAGCAGTTCGAGTATGAGCATCGTGAATGGTAAGCGAAGCTCTAGCCGAACCACTAGTTTTACTTACACACTTCTAGCGGAGAAAGAGGGCAATTATGTCCTCCCTGAAGCAAAGGTGGAGGTTTCTGGTGCTACTTATCGTACCGCTTCCCGGCGCATTACCGTATTTGGGGCGGATACAGATACGGAGGTGAATAATGGCGGAGCCAACTCCTCTCCTAGCATATCGGCTGAGGATCTCTATATCGTAGCCATCCCTAGCAAAACTCAGGTATATGAGCAGGAGGCGGTTCAGATTATTTATAAGCTCTATTCACGATTAGAGAATACTCAGTTCTCTAACTTCTCCTTTCCAGATTACGAGGGCTTTGTACAATACGTACAGGACGATGGCTCGCAAGCCTTCTTCGAGGCGGAGCAAGTCAATGGTAAACTCTACTATGCGGCCACTTTTCACTCGGTAGTACTCTACCCGCAGAGAGCAGGCAAATTAGTTATTAAGCCGGCAGAGTTTGAGATGGTCGTGAGTATGCCGATCTCTAACCCCAAACGAGATATCTTTGATGCCTTCTTTGATAACTTCCAGCAGCTACGTAAGAAGATCAAGACAAAGCCTGTGACGATCGATGTAATGGCATTGCCACAGCCTAAACCCGATAACTTCTCGGGAGCGGTGGGGCAGTACTCTCTTAATATGGAGGTGCCTACTAAGGTGCTCAAGACCAATGAGAGCTTTACAATGAAGATGTCGCTGGAGGGCAAGGGAAATATCAAACTAGCTAAGATTCCTGAGCCCATTTTCCCTGAAGGTTTTGATACCTACGACCCAAAGGAGAGCGATGATACTGGCGTAAGAGGTGGTGAGACACGAGGAACGAGAGCAAAGGAGTACTTTGCCGTGCCAAAGCATGTGGGTGACTTCGTGATACCAGCTATCCCCTTTACCTACTTTGACCCTGCCAAGGGGCAGTATGAAACCATCACACTCCCCGAAACAAAGGTGCATGTGGATAAGGGTGAAGCGACAGATGTCTCTGCCGTGACAGGCCTCTCCAATAAGGAGGATGTGAAGTATCTAGGTAAGGATATCCGTTACCTCAAAGGGTCAAAGCGAACCACCACTCTTAATAAGACCAATGGCACACTCTATCTTGTTGCCTATATTGCCCTTGTAGTACTACTGCTTGTAGCTATCTTGATAGATCGGAAAAAGGAGGCTTACATGGCTGATACCGCATCTAATCGGAGCCGACGTGCTGGTAAGATGGCACAGAAGTACCTCAAGATAGCCTATCAGATGAGGAATAAGGGCGAAGACTCGGCCTACTACGAGGCTCTCCTGAAAGGGTTGAGTGACTTCTTAAGTGCTAAGTTGCATATCCCTCTCTCGGAGCTATCCAAAGAGAACATTGCGACTGCCATGAAGGAGCGTGGAGCCAGTGAAGAGCTAGTAGAGGAGGCGATTAAGACGCTTAGCACATTGGAGGTGGCCCGCTACTCTCCGAGCGAAACAGAGGAGCGTGAGCAACTCTATGACCAGGCCGCATCTGTGATAGATGGGGTACAGAAATTAAAAGGGAAGTGATGTTATGAGACGCAAACTACTATATTCTTTATCGCTGCTATTCCTCAGCCTTTCACTTTTTGCCTCTCCATTTGAGGAGGGGGTGGCAGCCTACAGTGATGCCGATTATCCTAAAGCGATTGAGTGCTTTACTCAGGCACTTGAGGAGGGAGAACCATCGGCGGAGATATACTATAACTTAGCCTCGGCTTACTACAAGAATAATGACCTACCACTCGCTATCCTCAACTTTGAACGAGCCTATCGTATCGACCCTTCCGACGGGGATACCCGATTCAATCTTGAGCTGGTCAGCTCCCAGATTGTAGATGATATGGAGCCTACTCCTAGGCTCTTCCTGAGCCGTTGGTGGGATGATATCTCGCACTGGTGCTCACTCTCAGCATGGAGGATGTTGGGGCTTATCTTTTTTGTCCTTGTGCTGGTTGGCGTGTTCTTCTACTTCAGAGGACGTAGCAGGTCGCAACGGCAGATAGGGTTTTACGGAGGGTTGGTTGCCCTTTTACTTACGATTCTGACCAATGCTCTTGCCTATCGCTCCTATCTTTTTACGCATGAAGATAAGGAGGCGATACTAACGAGCAGTATCATCACCGTAAAGAGCTCCCCCGATGCCTCTGCCAAAGACATAGTGGTGGTGCATGGAGGCCTAAAGGTGGTAACGCAGCAGACACTCTCGGGGTATACCGAGATCAAACTCCCCGATGGCACAGTGGGGTGGGTGCCCGACAACACATTTGAAATCATTAATAACTTTCGCTAAATAAATATGGTAGAATCCCTTGTTAGTCTAGAGCGTGATGCTTTTTTGTGGCTCAATAGTCTCCACAGTCTCTACTTAGATAGTGTGATGTACTTCATCTCGGATAAGTGGCCATGGATCGTGTTCGTGGTGCTCTTCCTCGTATTGATGTCTTATAAGCAGAAAAAGGGAGAGGTGATCCTCTTCTTGCTTGGGATTGTGCTATTAGTGGTTTTGGCGGATGGCCTTTCATCGGGTATCATCAAGCAGATATTCCAGCGTGAGCGGCCTACGTACCACCCACTGACTGAGGACGTAGTGAAAACAGTGCTAGGGCATCGAGGAGGTGGCTATGGCTTTGTCTCAGGTCACACTACCAACTTTTTCGCCTTCTCACTTTTTGCCTCGTTGGTCGTAAGGCACCGACTATTTACAATTGTTTCTTTCATTGTGGCGGCTACGGTGGCCTACTCACGTATCTATCTAGGTATGCACTTCATTACTGACGTGTTGCCCGGCCTGTTACTCGGTTTGGCTTGTGGCTGGGTCTGCTATTGGCTCTATAGCGAGAGCCGGGTTGCATTTCTCGATGTGCCACGCCGAGAGGCACGACACAGCTTTGTCCGTCCGATCGGTCGAAGGCAGACAGTAGGTATTCTAATGGCTTCCTTCTTTGTCTTGATTTGGGTTACAGCACCCTTTTTCTTTCAATTTTATAGCTAATATTTATGAATTATAAAGAGCTGGGTCGCGCTGTCAATCAATTTCCTATCACCGAAGATGTGGTGGGGATTATTCCTATAGGCAATGGGCATATCAATGATACTTATGCCATTTCTGTGAATACTCCTGAAGGCGAGAGGCGAAAGTACGTCTTGCAGCGAATTAATCACCAGATCTTTGAAGATGTAGAGACCCTTCAGAGCAATATATTTGCCGTCACTTCCCATGTCCGGCGTCACCTAGAGCAGCAAGGCGTGGAGGATGTTGATCGGAAGGTCCTCACCTTTATCAAGACAAAGGATGGTAAGAACTATGCCTCTGTAGAGGGAAATAAGTGGCGCTTGTGCTACTATATCAAGGGGAGTAAGAGCTATGAAAGTGTGTCGCCCAAGCTAGCTTATGTAGCGGGAAAAGCCTTTGGCGAGTTCCACTCCATGCTCTCCGATTTGCCAGAGGGGCAGTTGGGCGAAACCATTCCCAACTTCCACAATATGAGCTTCCGCCTTCAGCAGTTTAGAGATGCGGTAAGCGAAGACAGAGTAGGTCGTGTGGCAGAGGTACAGGATTTGATAGAAGAGATAGAGCAACGTGCCGAGGCGATGACGGTGCAAGAGCGTCTCTACCAAAATGGTTCTCTCAAGCTTCGCACCAATCACTGCGATACCAAGGTCAATAATATCCTCTTCGACGAAGCTACCGACGAGGTGCTCTGCGTGATAGACCTAGACACCGTGATGCCAGGATTTGTGCTCTCCGATATTGGGGACTTTATCCGTACCGCGGTGAATAGTGGTGAGGAGGATGATGAAAACCTCTCCAATATCCAAGTCAATATGCCAGTCTTTGAGAGCTATATCCGTGGATATATGGAGGAGGCCAAGGCATTCCTAACACCTGTAGAGATAGAGTTGTTGCCTTATGGTGGTAGACTGCTCACCTATATGCAGACCGTTCGTTTCCTCACCGATTACATCAATGGCGATACCTACTACAAAACGCATAAGCCAAAGCACAACTTGATACGCACCCGTGCCCAATTTGAGTTCCTTCTCAAGTTGGAAGAAAAGCAAAAGGAGATGGACCATTTTATGAAGAGCTGGCTATAAGCGATGAAACCCAACGCCCCTAAAACCCATCCTCTGAAAAGAGTAATCAAAAGCTTCCATTATGCCCTTCGGGGTATATGGGAGCTTTTTCTCTATACCCCCAACGCACGTATCCACCTCCTTTGTGCGATAGCAGTGGTGATATTGGCAGCAATACTAGGTGTGAGCAAAGTAGAGTGGTTGATTCTTGTGCTCACTATCTTCCTGGTATTCTCTATGGAGGCGATGAATAGTGCCCTAGAGAAGCTGGCTGATAGGGTGAGTCCAGAGTACTCTCCACTTATCCGCGATGCCAAAGACTTAGCTGCAGGGGCGGTTCTACTCGTAGCTATTGGTGCAGTCATTGTCGGATTAATCATCTTCATCCCTTATCTATTTTGAGCCCATTAGTAGATAAAAACTTGGTCGGCACCACTATCTGTGGTGATAGGATATACTTAGCTCGTGAGGCACTGGTAGTGGCTCTTGAAGGGCGTAAACGGGTGGCAAGTAGTTCGCCACTGAATGGAGGTTGCCACGATGAAATGAAGTACCTCTACAATTACTCCTACAGTAGCTCCCCATTGGTGCAGAATAAAGTGGTGACCAAAATGGAAGCTCCCAATCTGTGCGAGCATTATCGACTACTCACCAGAGAGCTTGGTTTACCAGTGGAGCAGACAGTGGCAATGGGAACAGCTGCGAAACTAGAAGAGCGTGCCGAGGTAATGGATTCCTTCCATGGAATTCAAGTAGAGGCCATCGTGACTGCTGGTATTGATCACAATGGTGGCCGAGCGGGCGACCCGCCCTCCTATGACGAACTGACTGGCGAGAATCTATTGCCACCCCCTGGTACCATCAATATCATGCTCTTTATAGATGCACAGCTACCAGAGGGGGTGTTGACACAAGCCATCATCACTGCTACAGAGGCCAAGAGTGCCGCACTACAAGAGTTGCAAGCTGGTAGCTGTTACTCACGTGGCTTAGCTACCGGTTCAGGCACCGATACCATTATGGTGGTCTCCAACCTAGAGGCGCCCACTATGCTCTATGATGCAGGATTGCATTCATGCCTAGGCTCTACTATCGGACGAGTGGTGAAGGAAGCAGTTCAAAAGGCACTTAAGTTTCACGGCATCGGGATGACGCCCCAGCGACAAGGCAGTTTGCTTTGGCAAGGTAAGCGGTTCGGGATCACTCATGACGCGCTCGAAAAGCGTTATATCGCCTTCTATGGAGTGGCTCCGCAGAGAGAGCAAATTGATCAATTACTGAATAGCAAAGAGGTGATCGCCTATATCGCTCCCTTGCTACACCTAAGAGAGCAGATGGGGTGGGGCTTAATCCCCAAAGAGACCTATCAAAGAGTCTTATCCGACTACCTCAATGCTTTTATCCAATCGCAAGGCAAATATCCCCTCGCTTCCCTGCTGGTAGAGCTCATTAAAGAACTCTAGCCTTTCCTATCGGATGCCAATGAGCTTATGCATCTGAAGGGATAGCGACCAGCGCGGATCCTCCTCAATCAGCTGCTGGCAGTAACCGATGTTTTCAGCCACCACCCTATCCCCGTTAAAGATGGGTGAGAGGTAATAATGCATCGCCTTTGGGAGCCGTTCAATTTCAGGCAGAGGGTTTCCTTCAGCTATCGGAAATCTCAGTTCCCCCACCGCTCTATCAAGGTAGTTTTCCGTCACCTTATCCCACTTCACCTTTGGAGAGAGGGTAATATAGTCCAAACCCCTAGGAGCCGGTACCAGACCATTACTCTCGAGGGCTTGCCAGTAGCCAGCCGATTTGAAAAATTCCACGATCTCCTCAGTGAGTTGCAGAGTTGGCTCCCCGCCCGTCCAAAGGAGGTTTTTGCAGGTCGGGTATCTCTTCTTGATCTCCTCCAGTAGCTCCTCTGGAGTGCACTCCATCTCCACCCGATCAAAAGCAGTATCGCAGAAGTCGCAACGCAGATTACACCCTGTAAGGCGAATGAAAATCATCAGCCGACCGCTATTCGCCCCCTCCCCTTGCAAGCTCTGAAAGAGCTCCACAATCCTCAGTCGATGCTCCATTATTCGTCAATGCGAGCTGTGGCGGCACATTTACGCGTCTCCTCCACACGGCACTCCACCAGCCTACAGCCCCATGGCTCTAAGAGAGGTGGGGCGATGGTCGATAGCATATATTGGGCAATGTTTTCCGCCGTTGGGTTAAAAGGCACTGCCACAATACTCTCGGGGCTCAGCTGCTCGAGCGTAGGCAGGTAGGGGTCCTCCACAAAGAGAAGAAAGCGATGGTCCCAATGCTCCTCCAGCCACTGGCAGAGCGTCTCCTTGATCACCGAAAAGTCCAGCACACGCCCCAGTTCGTCCAACCCCTCCATCGCCTCTATCACAAAGTAAAAGCGATAGTTGTGTCCATGGAGGTGGCGGCACTTACTCTCGTGATTCATCACCCTATGGCCGAAGCAGATATCGTGGTATCGCTCGGCCCTTATTCTGTACTCCTTTCCGTTCATAGGTAAGGTATTGGGTCTACAAGTCCATTATCTCTAAAGGCCTCCTGTCGTTCTCTACAGGTGGCACACGCTCCACAAGCTTTCTCACCCCCCTTGTAACAGCTCCAGGTGTGGCTGTAATCCACCCCCAACTTAGTGCCAATCGCCACAATCTCTGTTTTAGAGAGCCCAGTATAGGGCGCCTCCACCCGCACGTGGTGATAGGTCCCTTGCACCATCGCCTCATTCATTCCCTTGATAAAGGCCGCTGTACAATCGGGGTAAATATCATGGTCTCCAAAGTGGTTGGCAATAAATACCTTGTCCATACCTCGATCCTCCGCAAAGGCACAAGCGATAGAGAGCATCACTCCATTCCGAAAAGGGACCACGGTGCTCCGCATATTCTCCTCTTCATACTCCCCAGTAGGGATCTGCTCCGCCCCCTCTAATAGAGAGCTGTGCATCATCTTCACAAAGTCCAAATCCACCACCCTGTGCTCTATGCCAAGCTGCTTGCAGTGATATTCCGCACAAGGCACCTCTCGCGATTCATGGTTCGACCCATAGCGAAAAGTGAGTGCCAAACCGATTTCCTCCCGCTTATCATAGAGAAGCGTGATGCTATCCACACCTCCCGAAACTACTATAATTCCTTTCTTACTCATAACAGCTACAAAGATAAACAATAATTTTGAGGTGGAATGGCTCTGCTTTTTAGCCAAATTTGATTTGGGTGCGCCCTTATTAGGCAAGACTGGAAAGTCGTGAGTTAGGAGACGCAGATTTTACAGGGTTTGCGTTTGCCCACCTCTGAAATTCTGACGGCTTTTATTCTTGCTTTACAGTTGTTGAGTCCTTTGCACTCCCTTCTCGCATGATAGGCCTTGGAGTATTTCCCTGTACAGATGTATACGGTTCGTGTTTGCTGACTCCTTATCTCTGTGGGGTTGGCGGTGACGGAGAATAAAAGCAGCAATAGGGTGACGGTTAAGGAGCGAGTAAAGCTGTTCGTAGTCATGGTCATCTGTTATCTAGCAAGTTGGAGGTCATTGTTCACATTTGATATAGACCTAACGATTACAAAGATACCAAAAACTGTACCGCTTTTCTATCATCTTTTCATGGATGATTCAGAGGTTGCGTATTAGAAAAACCTTATTGAGTGGTTTTCGTCTGACTGTCTATACTTTTAGAAATAGAGGAAACAGTGTGTCTACTCTTTCAGGAATAACAGATGAGTAGTGTATACTATGGTAGGAATGCGTTCTGGTAACAACGCTTCATTCCGTATGCGTGCGGAATCCATTCCGCAGGGCTACGGAATCTATTCCGCACGCATACGGAATACGTTCCGCAGCCTAGCGGAAAATCAACAAACTGCAACGCTGGAATTATAATGATATATATGTGCGTGAGTTTTGTTATGTTCTCATGTTGTAGTCAATGGAGAGTATGCTCAAAATTGGTATCTTTGTTTGTAGTTTAATATTAAGAATTAGAATAGATATAGTATATGGCTTACGGTTTACTTAAGGGGAAAAGGGGAATTATCTTTGGTGCTCTGAATGAGCAGTCAATTGCGTGGAAGGTGGCACAGCGTGTGGTAGAGGAGGGGGCGAGCATTACCCTGACCAATACACCTGTAGCGATCAGAATGGGCACGCTTAATGACCTATCTCAGGAGACGGGGGCAAAGGTGATTGCCTGTGACGCAACGAGTGTGGAGGATCTTGAAAAGGTCTTTAGTGAAAGTATGGAAGCCCTTGGTGGTAAGATTGATTTTGTACTCCACTCCATTGGAATGAGCCCCAATGTGCGTAAGGGGATTCCTTATGATGATATCAATTATCCAAACTATACAAAGACGCTTGATATCTCGGCTCTTTCGCTTCACAAGATGCTGACCGTGGCAAAGAAGATGGATGCAATCAGTGAGGGAGGCTCCGTGGTGGCGTTGACTTACATTGCCGCACAAAGGAGTTTTGTGGGCTATAGCGATATGGCCGATGCCAAGGCACTCCTGGAGTCAATCACTCGCAACTTTGGTCTGATCTACGGCAAGGAGAAAGGGGTACGCATCAATACAGTGAGCCAATCTCCTACAGTGACCACTGCCGGTAGCGGTGTGGAGGGGATGAACCTCTTACGTCACTTTGCCGAGAAGGTATCTCCACTCGGAAATGCCGATGCGGATGATTGTGCCGACTATTGTGTAACACTCTTTAGCGACCTGACTCGAAAGGTGACGATGCAAAACCTTTTCCACGACGGAGGCTTCTCCTCTACTGGGATGAGTGCCGATGCCTTGGCTCAGTATACCAAAGGGGAGCTAGACGATATCGACTAATTGCTTATGGAGAGCCTACCGTTTATTGAATGGGCTTTGGAGAATCTCAATTATCTCACCATCATGCTCCTGATGGCGATTGAGAGCTCCTTTATCCCTTTCCCAAGTGAGGTGGTGGTGCCACCAGCAGCCTATATGGTGGCATCTGGAAGTAGTGATATGACCTTTGGCGGGGTGGTGGTTTTCGCTACTCTCGGGGCACTGATTGGAGCCTTGATCAACTATCTAATTGGAGTATGGTTGGGCCGTCCGCTCGTTCATCGTTTTGCACGGAGTAGGGTGGGGGCTTTCTTCCTGCTTTCGGAGGAGAAGATCGTGAAGGCCGAGACCTACTTTGTTGAGCATGGTGCGATCTCTACGTTAGTTGGTCGTCTAGTGCCAGGCATTCGGCAGTTGATATCGATTCCTGCGGGAATGTCGGGGATGAAGGTTTCCCCTTTTCTTCTTTATACTGCGTTGGGTGCAGGTACATGGAACCTAGTGCTGGCTCTGATTGGTTGGTACTTGGAGAGCGTGGTGCCGCGAGAGGAGCTGATGCCTTATGTGGAGCGTTATAGCCATGAGATTGGCTTGGTTATCCTCGGGATTGTGGTACTAGCACTCCTCTATATGACGATTAAGGCACTTCGCCGTCCGAAGGAGAAAAGTGTATAATATAATATGATGACGATTGATTTTTGGGGCGATATTACTTGTCCCTTTTGCTATATTGGTGAGGTACTCTTGAAGCGCGAACTAGAGGCTGGTGGGTACAAAAATCAGGTGGAGGTGAGGTGGCGAAGCTGTCTATTGGCACCAGAGTTACCTCTTAATACCTCTTTTACATGGCTTGAGAGGATGGAGAAGGTGGAGGCCCCTGAGGAGTTGCAGCACTTTCAGAAGAGCCGGTCGGTGCTGAATCATCTGGCGGAGAAGTATGGTTTGGAAAACAACCTAGAATCTGCTTGGTCGCATAATTCTCAGAGGGCTGCAAGGCTTTTGAAAGTGGCTACGAAGGAGGGCCGAATGCTAGAGGTGGCAACTCTTTTTGGGCGTGGTTACTTCTCGGAAGGAAGAGACTTTAGCAAGTTGGAGGAGCTGAAGCGGGTAGCAATAGAGGCCAATTTACCTGCGGAGGCTGTTGCTGGCGTACTTGAGGGTGACCTTTATCTTTCGGAGGTAAAAGAGGATCAAGTACTAGCAACTCAATACGCTTACAATTTTGTCCCAACTATTTACTTCGGTGATGAGGTAATGCTGGAGGGTATCGTCACTCCCGAGCAGATTCGTGAGGCACTTCAAAAGACCTTAAAGTAAGAGGATGAGCATGGTCACTACACCCATGATGAGTGTGGTGATATTGGTGTAGCGGAGTAGTTTATTGAGGCTCTTCCCTCTGAGTCGATAGATTGCCATCACCCCATTGGCGTAGAGTGCCGCACCGAGCAATCCAATAATAATCGCTCCGAGCCAGCTTCCCTCTGTGATAAGTCCAATAACAATCAGCAGTAGCGATAGCACTGCATTAATGAGGTAGAGGAGGGGTCCCGACCTTTTGCCCATTCGAACAATCAACGTCAGTTTGTGGCTCTCTAAATCTTCCTCGTAGTCGCGATAGTTATTGCAGACTAGTATGTTGGTCTCCCACAACCCAATACCGAGCGCGAGCAAAAGCAGATATACCTGGGGCCTAGCATCGGCAATGACGTAGTAGCTGACGAGGATAGGCACTAACCCATAGAAGATAACTACCGCAAGGTCGCCTAGTGCGGTCCTTGCCAATGAGTATTTCCCTGCGGAGTAGGCAATGGCACACAAGATGACTACTGCCCCTACGAGCAATAGCCACCACCCCCTTTGGGAGGCAAGGTACAAGCCCGAACCGGCACAAATGGAGAGCGAGATGCCTAGGGCAATGAGCATTTGCAGTGGGGTGACCTCTCCAGTGGAGAGAAGACGAGTGAATCCTAAGCGGTGGTCGGTATCCTCTCCGCTTTTATAGCCAAAGTAATCATTGGCGAAGTTGCTTGAGATCTGTGCTGAAACCGCTACCACAAGGCAGAGAAGAAAGTAGCCCCATTGCATTACTCCGTCGCTTACTACGGCCCCTAGTAGAAGCAACATTGGTGCCACGGACGCCCCGAGTGTGTGGGGGCGTGTAGCATAAATCCATTTGTGAACCTGCTCGTTCATTATATTTCCTCTTGAAAGAGGTGCTTACTCAGTAGCTTCAGTGCTCTTACCTTGTCTTCGCTACGAATCAAGATAGAAACTCCATAGTTGGAACCTCCGTAGGAGATCATTCGCACGGGAAGCTCACTTAGAGCCTCAACTACTCGGCTCTCAAAGCCTACATTCTTCCAATTCATATCGCCGACAACGCTGATGATGGTCATATCCTCATCTACGGAGACATCGGCAATCTTTCGTAGCTCTAGTAGAATCTCTTCGAGCCGATTGGTATTATCTATGGTGAGGGTGATGGCTACTTCACTGGTGGTGATCATATCCACGGCAGTCTGGTAGCGCTCAAAGGTCTCGAATACCTTCCGCATAAAGCCTTGGGCAAGAAGCATACGAGAGCTGAGGATACGAAGGGCTGTGATACCATCTTTTGCTGCGACTGCCTTTAATGACCCCTCTTTGATGCGATTGGAGATGATGGTGCCTTTTGCCTCAGGCTCCATGGAGTTGAGCAACCGCACTGGTATATTTCTCATCTTAGCGGGGTGGATACATGCGGGGTGCAGTATCTTTGCCCCAAAGTAGGCCAATTCGGCTGCTTCGTTGAAGTGCAGATGACGCACAGCTGTCGTGTGGTCGACCACCCTCGGATCGTTATTGTGTAGCCCATCAATATCGGTCCAAATTTGTATCTCTTTGGCATCGAGTGCTGCACCTATCAGTGCTGCAGTGTAGTCGCTTCCACCGCGTTTTAGGTTATCTATCTCTAGGTAGGCATTCCGGCAGATGTATCCCTCGGTGAGGAAAAGACTTTGCTTGGGGTAATGGCTAAGTAGCTCAATGAGTTGCGACTGAATCTCAGGTAAATTGGGCTCACCCTGTTTGTTCGTTACCATAAACTCCAGTGCTGGTAGCTTAATAGCTACGATTCCTCGCTCTTCTAGGTGAAGTCGCATCATCTCTACGGAGATGATTTCGCCTTGAGCCAATATCTGACGCTCCTCAAAGTCGGTAAAGTACTCCTCTTTGAAACTTCTGAGAAAGTTCATCTTCTCAGCAACGAAGGTCAGCGCTTCTTCTTTATGGGCGGGCTGTGAGTAGAGCTCCTCGATAACCACTTGATACTTCTCTTGTAGCTCTTGGATCTTATTGAGTGCCCCTTGGGTGTTGCTATTATTGAAGAGCTGGCTGATCTCTACCAGCATATTGGTGACCCCCGACATGGCACTTAATACCACCACTTTACGCTCGCTTCCGCTGATGAGGTCGCCCACATTTCTTATCCGTTCGGCAGAACCAACAGAGGTGCCACCAAACTTCATCACTACTAGATCTGAAAAGGAAGTTGAGTTGTTATTCATTTCACTCTCAAGTCTATTATAGGTCCTGCTTCAACTGCATCTCTTGCAGCATTCCTCCCTCCACCTTTACAATCCTTGCGGGGAACTTCTTCACGAGTGCGTAGTTGTGCGTGCTCATTAAGATTGAGGTTCCTGCCTCTCCGATTTCTCGTAAGAGCGTGATGATCTGCTCGCCCGTAATGGGGTCGAGATTGCCGGTTGGCTCATCTGCCAATATCATCTTTGGCTTATTGAGGAGGGCTCTAGAGATGACGATGCGTTGCTGCTCACCACCTGATAGTTCGTGGGGCATCTTGTAGCCTTTACTCTCTAGCCCTACCTGCTCTAGTACTTCTGAGATTCGCTTTTGGATCAGCTTTTTATCTTTCCACCCAGTTGCTCTGAGTACAAACTCTAGGTTTTTCACCACAGAGCGGTCGGTAAGCAGTTGAAAGTCTTGAAATATGATGCCCAGTTCTCTTCTTAGGAAAGGGATCTGCTTACGCTTTATGTGCTTTAGGTCAAAGTCGCCAAACCGCCCCTCTCCCTCTGAAATTGGGAGGTCGGCGTAGATGGACTTCAGAAGTGTTGACTTTCCTGATCCTACACGACCAATCAAATAGACAAATTCTCCTGGTTGCACCACAAGTGAAGCCCCATTTAGGATGATATTCTCCTCACGCTTCACGATGATATTTTGCAGTGATAGTAATGCTTGTTCCGACATCTCTTTATTCTTTTACTTCTCCTATTGTATCTCGCTTAACTCTGCTAAACGAATGACAAATTTACCTATTTCCTCTCACATTGCTTGTGAGATTCCTAAGGATCGCTCCAAAAGCTGCTCCCGAAGGCTCAAATCCAATACCGATAGAATCGCTGACGCTCTCGTATCTCGCATGCTGGCTCACTTCAAATGGAACCACCGCAATCACCTCGCCATCGCACTCTAGGACTGGGCAAAATGGTCTGTAGTACTCTGGAAGTCCCTTTTCACCCAAATACGTAAAGAGTGATTTGCTTCCCGACTTCATGCCATAAGGGGTAAAGCGATCCTCTTTACGCCCCATACGCACCACCACCTTCCTTTCTGCACATTTCGTGTGAAGTCGCAGTGCTACTGATCCGACACTATTCCACTGAATGGCTCCAATTTGTGGATGGTTCCAACGGTCGGATAGTTGTTCGGTGGGGTACTCCTCCACCGGTTCGGTGATGAGGTAGAGCTTATCACGATAGACTTCGGCATAGCTAGAACCAAAGTTAAATGCAATGGTCTTGGGATTGTCCCAACTATTAATGAGATCTTCAGCTTGCGTGGGGGTAAAGCCGTGGTCGAGGAGCCACCTTTTGAAGAGATAGGGCTCCTCTACATTCCGAATATCTAGGCTCTGCTCCTTGGTGTTGAAATGCCTTGATGCAAATTGCTTTGTTGCTTGCTCAATATACTCTTGCTCCTCTCGGAAGTGGGTCATACTCCCAAGCAGAGAGTTAGGAAAGGAGGGATTGAGCTGTTCAAAGCTAGGAAGTAGCTGGTGCCTAATATAATTGCGCTTGATGGTGGTATCGTAGTTGGTGCTATCAGTGACATAATCAAGCTGGTGAGCAGAAAGATACGCCTCCAATTCGCTTCGCCACGTGGTGAGAAAGGGTCTGAATAATTGACCAGATACTACCTGCATTCCTGCCATCCCCTTACCACCAGTGCCTCTGGATAGGTTGAGGAGAGCCGTCTCTATCTGATCATTAGCATGATGCCCCACTGCGATCCAAGCACATTGATGGGCATTTCGTAGTTCCTCAAATAGTTCATAGCGAAGCTCTCTTGCTGCCATTTCTATGGAAATCCCAGCTTCTCTTGCCCTGCCATAAGTATCAACGTCTGCAAAGTGGCACTCAGCCTCAGGAAGTTTTTTTGCCAGATAGTCCGCAACAAACTGCGCATCCCGATCACTCTCCTTACCCCTTAGGTGGAAGTTGATGTGGACCACCACAAGTTTATAACCCATGTAGTAAAGGAGGTGGGAGAGTGCGATGGAGTCGGCTCCACCGCTCAGTCCCACGAGTACTTTATCCTTTTCATTGAGGACCTCTCGGATAATGGCTCTTGCTTTGGCCAGCACAGTCTTAGTACCTAAGTTTAAGCGGAGTTTGTCGTCCTTTATTGATATCACTAGTTAGCTTGCTGTGGTTGGCCGGTTTCACAGGGGCACTCTTACCACCACCTTCAATAAAAGCCTTCACGCGTGGCAACTCCTCTTGAATCTTCTTGATGCGATTGGCATCATTAGGGTGCGTGCTCCAGAAGTCAGATTGCTGCCCTTTCCCTTTATTGTCCCCAGCCATATTGGTCCAAAATTGAACCGCTTGATTGTAGTCATACCCTGCAATAGCCATCAGGTAAAGACCTATGATGTCGGCCTCGTACTCATGCTTGCGGCTGTAGGGTAGGGTAAAGAAGGCTGTGGAGCCTACATCGTATAGAATTCCTCCCATCTGCTGAGTGAGGCCACCCTTGCCTGCTAGAAGCAAACTGAGTGCCCCAGCTCCATACTGCTTAAGAATCTGCTGACTCATCCGCTCATTGGCGTGTTTGGCAACAGCGTGAGCTACCTCGTGCGAGATAACGGTAGCGAGTTGGTCATCGGTTTTTGCAATAGGTAAAATGCCCTCATACACCACAATCTTGCCTCCTGGCATACAAAAGGCATTGATTTGTCTGTCGGCAATGAGGTTGAATTCCCATCTGTAGTTATCTGCATCGGTAGCCATCCCTACACTCCTTAGGTAGGTGTCTGTCGCCTTGGCTATTCTCTGTCCAATCGCTACGACACGTTGGGTCTGTTTAGGGTCCTTGCTCTTTGGGGCTTTAGAAATAAATTGAGCATATTGTGCAAAGCTAGTGGAGAGTACTTGTGAATCGGGTACCAAGTCGATTCGATTCCTGCCACTAATGGCTACTGTTGAGCAACTGCCAATACCGATAGTTAGCAGTATTCCTATGATCGTAATCTTAATTCTATTCATAATATCTACATCGTTAGTTGAATGTCCTTATTCTTCTTCAAAGGTATTCATTTTTTTTGAGTTACCGTAATTCAAAAATTGTGTACTTTTGTCCTGATGAAGATGTATAGTCGGTTTAGCCCCTATCGGTGGCGTGTTTTTAGGAGGTTGAGGTATGGACGTGGAAGAGGAGTGCATTCGCCCAAAGGGTATGTGATGATTCTTTCGCTAATTCGTCCGTATGCCATCTATTATCATTTTGAGCAATATCCAAAACTATTTGCCAGCCCATTGGCACGCTTGGTTTATCGCTTGGTGGCTCGCTGTGATCTGGATGCAGTGGTGCTTCCAGTGGGAGACCCATTGATAGAGGTGGTGAAGTTGGCAAAGTCTACCCTTCAGGTCAGCGCTCAACCTTCCCCACTTTTAGGGCGAACGCTATGCATAGCACGTAGTATGGAAAGACTACCCGCTCTTGAGGAACTCAATAATGTACTGTTGCTTTTCTTGCCCAGACCAACTACAAGGGCGCAGATAAAAGAGTGGGTTGAAAAGCTACCCTCAGGGCTGATATTAGACCTTTACGAGGCAATATTGGTGGTGGATATGCCGAGAGTTAAGTACCTTTACAGAACGACAATGTAGTAAACTATATAAATGAGATATTATGGAAGAGAAAGAGATAAAGAAAAGCTCCGTATATACGCGATCAGGTGACAAGGGAAAGACTTCCCTAATGAGTGGCCAACGGGTCTCTAAAGGTTCGCTGAGGCTGAATACTTATGGTACGGCCGATGAACTCAATTCGTTTGTGGGGCTGCTGCGGGCGTTGACCCCAACTGAGATAGGACAGGATACTACACTTGAGATGATTCAAGATCGACTTTTCACGTGTGGCGCCTACCTAGCTGCCGATTTTAGGGGACAAAAGCGAGAGTATGATGTTCCTTCGGGTGTCACCCCAGAGGATATCCTCCACTTGGAGCGTCAGATCGATATTCTGGACTCTCAGCTCCCAAAACTGAAGGAGTTTATTCTCCCTGCTGGTGGTCAAGCTGCTAGTGTTGCCCACATCTGTAGGACGGTAGCAAGGCGTACTGAAAGGGTAATCTACCAACTCCTCGATGCCGACCCTGAAGCAGAGATAGAGGCTGGCGTAAAGAACTTTATCAATCGTCTGAGCGACTACTTCTTTGTGCTGGCACGCGTTTTGGCTCGCCACGAAAATGGTGAGGAGGTCACTTGGAAGCGCTTTAGAGATTAAGCTGATCCCTAGTGAAGGTCTACTTTAGCCGTCTCGTCCCTTTCCGTCCCTTCATCGCGATCAATCTGCTAGGTTGTATCGTAGTGAGAAGTGATCATCGTGGCAAAGTCGATGAGTCCCTTATCCGGCACGAAAAGATTCATACAGCACAGATGCGAGAACTCCTTTATGTGGGCTTTTATCTCATCTATGCTGTTGAGTGGTTGGTACGCCGAATAGCCGGAGGTGCTGGAGCTTATTGGCGAATTGGCTTTGAGCGTGAAGCCTATGCCTACCAGTCTCAACCCTCATACCTTCAAGAGCGAAAGCACTTTGCGTGGCTCAGCTATTGGCGTGTAAGGTAGAGCCACTCTCTATGTTGCGTATATATGTGTGTCGTTTATAGTCTGTTTCTTTACTTTTAAGTAACTTTGCCCCATATATGAGGGTAGATATACTGACCGTTTTGCCAGAGATGTTGGAGGACTTTGTGCATACCTCCATCCTTAAGAGAGCCCAAGATAAGGGGCTGGCTGAGATTTACGTGCACAATCTTAGAGACTACACCACCGATAAGTGGCGTAGGGTGGACGACTATCCATTCGGCGGTGCTGCCGGTATGGTGATGCAGATTGAGCCGGTGGACAATGCCATCAAAGCCCTGAAGCAGGAGCGTAGCTATGACGAGGTGATCTATACCTCGCCCGATGGCGAAATCTTAACGCAACCATTGGCAAATACTCTCTCTTTGGCACAAAATATCATCATCCTTTGCGGTCACTATAAAGGTATCGACCACCGTATTCGTGAGCATCTCATTACTCGAGAAATATCCATTGGCGACTTTGTACTTACTGGGGGCGAGCTCCCAGCTGCCGTTATCACCGATGCCGTGGTTCGCCTTATACCTGGTGTGCTAGGCGATGAACAGAGTGCACTGAGCGATTCTTTCCAAGACAGCCTTTTGGCTCCGCCCATCTATACACGCCCCGCAGATTACCAAGGCTGGAAGGTGCCAGAGGTACTGCTCTCAGGCAATCCTGCCAAGATCGAGGCATGGGAAATGGAGCAGGCACTTGAAAGGACGCAGAGACTGAGACCTCATCTATTGGAGAAAAGAGAAATTGACAACTGATAATAGTGATATAGATTATGCTTGATAAGATTATCATCCTAGACTTTGGGTCGCAGACGACTCAGCTGATTGCTCGTCGCATACGCGAATTAGGCGTCTATTGTGAGGTGCACCCATACCATTATGTTCCTAAGACCGAGGAGAGCCTGAAGGGCATTATCCTCTCTGGTAGCCCTTACTCCGTCTCTCAGCCAGAGGCGTTTCGGATAGATCTTAGCAAGCTACCCAAGGTGCCTCTATTAGGGATCTGCTATGGGGCTCAGTTCATCGCTAGCCAGTTGGGTGGAGCAGTAGGGAAATCTGCTACTCGTGAGTATGGAAGAGCTCACTTGGATATCCTTGCCGAGGATCCCCTTCTCAAAGGACTTTCCTCTAATAGTACCGTTTGGATGTCGCATAGTGATACCATTACACAACTGCCTACAGATGGCGAACGATTGGCAAGTACTGAGACGATCGAAAATGCAGCTTATCGTATTAAGGGCAAGGAGATTTGGGGCGTACAATTCCATCCCGAAGTGGTACACTCGGAGGAGGGGACTAAGTTGCTGGACAACTTCCTTTCTATCTGCAAAGTGGCTAAGGAATGGACCCCTGCATCATTTGTTGAGAGCACGGTGGCAGAGCTAAGAAAGCAGCTCGGAAGTGACAAGGTGCTACTCGCTCTAAGTGGTGGTGTGGACTCTAGTGTGGCAGCAGTTTTGCTCAATAAAGCAATTGGCGACCAATTGACCTGTATCTTCGTGGATCATGGTTTACTTCGAAAGGGAGAGTTTGAGCAAGTGCTGGACGATTATAAGCATCTCGGGCTGAATGTTAAGGGGATAGACGCAAAGGATTACTTTTTCCGTCAACTTGCCGGCGTCTCTGATCCAGAGAAGAAACGCAAGATTATTGGCAAAGGCTTCATTGATGTCTTTGAGGTAGAGGCGAGCAAGATCCAAGATGTCAAGTGGTTGGCACAAGGAACGATTTACCCCGATGTGATTGAGTCGATCTCAATTACAGGGCAAGTGATTAAGAGCCACCACAATGTGGGCGGTTTGCCAGCAAAGATGAAGCTGAAGTTGGTGGAGCCTCTCCGGCTGCTCTTTAAAGATGAAGTGCGAAAGGTAGGCCTCGAACTGGGTATGAAGCACGATATGATTTTCCGTCATCCATTCCCTGGCCCAGGTTTAGGCATACGTGTCTTAGGTGATATTACCCCCGAAAAAGTGCGGATTATTCAGGAAGCAGACCATATATATATATCACTACTCAAGGAGTGGGGGCTTTATGAAGAAGTATGGCAAGCTGGAGCCATCTTATTACCCATCCGCTCAGTTGGTGTGATGGGCGACGAGCGTACTTACGAGTATGTATGTGCCTTGAGAGCTGTCACCTCCATTGATGCAATGACGGCCGATTGGGCGAAGCTCCCTCACGAGTTCCTCGCCAAGGTCTCCAATGAGATCATTAATAATGTTAAGGGCATCAATCGTGTAGTCTACGACTGCTCCTCCAAGCCACCAGCAACCATTGAGTGGGAGTAATCTCCATTATCCAGTAAATATAATATGCGGAATATACCTCGGTATGTTCCGCATATTTTTTAGCAGTAAGTTTTTATCTGATACAGTTACAGAGAATGTTGCACGAAGTGCCATTCTCGCACATTTGAAGCAAATGTGCTGGGACTTTGAACGAAGGATGAGATGCAAGGCGCTGAGGATGAGGCCGAAGGGAGCGTACTCACGTACGTGACCTAGACCGAATTCCGAAAGCAACGCAGCAGATCGCCTTCGTGCAACAGTCTCTTACAGGACCAGTTTTGCACATTGAATTACGAAGCAATGCAAACTGTGTTTTGGCGGTACTACAAAACAGTTGATGCTCAGGCGGATATTTTGGCGTTTCCCGAGATACAACAAAGCAATCGGTTAGTTGCAACAAAGCAAATGATTAGTTGCAACTCAGCAAATGCTTAGTTGCATCTCAACATTTGCTCTCTTATCTAGCGAGTGAGACTTCATGAAATAGTCATATATATAATGAGAATGTTGCACGAAGTGCCATTCTCGCACATTTGAATCAAATGCACTGAGACTTTGAACGAAGGATGAGATGCAAGGCGCTGAGGGTGAGGGCGCTGGGAGCGTACTCACGTACGTGACCGAGCCCGAATCCCGAAAGCAACGCCGCAGATCGCCTTCGTGCAACAGTCTCAT
>NZ_AQVC01000035.1 GCF_000372405.1 Porphyromonas somerae DSM 23386
GGCTTGCAGCTGAAGAGTAGTGTTAGTAGCAGTAGTATCTGTAGGGGTATATATCTCATAATACTTCTCATTATTATCCTACAAAGATAATAAATATAGCTGAGCTACCTATTTTGGAGGGTGAGCTAGCATATTGGGGTGTGTGGTGTATGGCGATGGGAGTTATTTGAGACTGTTGCACGAAGGCGATCTGCGGCGTTGCTTTCGGAATTCGGCCTAGGTCACGTACGTGAGTACGCTCCCTTCGGCCTCATCCTCAGCGCCTTGCATCTCATCCTTCGTGCAACATTCTCTATTTGGTGGTTAGCTTTGTGAGGGCTGTGTATGCTTTGCCTATGGTATCAATGCCCTTTTTGATAGAGATGGTTCGCTTTCCGCTTTCCTCCTTAAATTGGAGGTCTCTTCCCCATGCTGTGGCATTGGAGAGGATGGTGGAGAAGATAGGGCTTCGGTAGTAGGAGCTATTGTTGTCCGATACCAAGTAAAGCTTTAGGAAGCCTTGTCTATGGGTTACTCTTTCGATGCCACTCTCTTTGCACAGCATGCGGAGCTCTACCACCTTTAGGAGTTCCTCGGCTTCCTTTGGAAGTGGTCCGAATCGATCCTCTAGGCGCTGGCGATAGTGGAGAATGTCTTGGGGATTTTGGAGGGACTCAAGCTCTCGGTAGAGATTGATTCGCTCGTTGTCGCCTGGGACATAAGTCTGCGGGAAGTAGGCCTCGGCGTCGGTCTCTATGGTAGTTTCGTAGACGTAGCTTCGCTTTTGGATAGGTTCTCCTTGAAGGGTTAATACTTCATCAAACTCACTATCCTTGAGCTCCATAACCGCCTCTTCGAGTATTCGTTTGTAGGTTTCGAAGCCAAGGTCGGCGATAAAACCACTCTGCTCAGACCCGAGTAGGTTGCCCGCCCCTCGGATGTCAAGGTCTTGCATGGCGATGTGTATACCGCTCCCCAGTTCCGAAAAAGAGGTGATGCTCTGCATCCTTCGTTTGGCATTGGGGGTAAGGTCTTCAATGGGTGGTGTGAGGAGTAGGCAGTAGGCCTTTTTATCTCCTCGCCCTACACGGCCACGGAGCTGATGTAGGTCACTCAAGCCAAAGCGATGTGCGTCATTGATAATAATGGTATTGGCATTCGGCACGTCAATGCCATTCTCTACAATGGTGGTAGCTAGAAGCAAGTCGGACTCGTGGTGAATGAATCCCAAAAGCGTCTGCTCTAGCTCCTTCGGAGACATCTGCCCATGAGCTATGGAGATCCGAATGCCGGGGACAGCACGCTCTATTTCCCGAGCAATATCTCCTATGTTGTGTATGCGATTGTGGATAAAAAAGACCTGCCCATCACGAGCTAACTCAGCATTGATCGCCTCTGCCAATACCTCTATATCGTAGAGCATATGCTCTGTGCGTATGGGGTAGCGATTGGGTGGTGGGGTGGCGATATTGGAGAGGTCTCTGGCACCCATAAGGGAGAATTGGAGGGTACGTGGAATAGGGGTGGCGGTCATGGTGAGGGTATCGATGTGTGCCCTCATCTCCCTAAGACGCTCTTTGATGGAGACACCAAACTTCTGCTCTTCATCAATGATAAGTAGCCCTAAATCCTTATAAACTACATTCTTACCTGTAATGGTATGGGTGCCTATAATAATATCTATCTTACCCTCTTCTAACCGTTCTAGTATCTCCCGACGATCTTTTGCCGAGCGGGCTTGGCTCAGATACTCTATGGTGACGGGGAAGTCTTTTAACCTTTTGGAGAAGGTCATATAATGCTGGTACGCCAATACTGTGGTGGGGACTAGGACGGCGACTTGCTTGCCATCGGTAACTGCTTTGAAGGCAGCCCGGATGGCGACCTCTGTTTTGCCAAACCCTACATCTCCGCAGATGAGCCGATCCATAGGAATGGGTCGCTCCATATCGGCTTTGACATCGTTGGTCGCCTGCTCTTGGTCGGGGGTGTCTTCGTACATAAACGAGGCCTCTAGCTCTTTTTGCAGATAGCTATCTTTGGAGAAGGCAAAGCCTTTCACCTTAAGTCGCTCGGCATAGAGTTTGATGAGGTTTCGGGCAATATCCTTGACCTTTTTCTTGGTTCGCTCCTTGAGATTATCCCATGCTGACCCTCCCAGCTTGCTGAGCCGTGGGGGCTCCTCATTGTCTTTGCTCTTGTATTTAGAGATATGGTGGAGCGAGTGAATAGAGACATAGACGCTATCTCCGCCCTGAAAGTTGAGCCTTACGGTCTCTTTCTGCTTGCCATTTTGCTCAATGGTAAATAGTCCGCCAAAGGTGGCGATACCGTAGTTTTGATGTACCACATAATCTCCAAACTCAAAGCTTTGGATATCTTTGAGCGTCATGACCGCTCGGTTTTTCCGAATCTTATCGCTCTTGAGCTTGAAATTGTGATAACGCTCAAAGATGGTGTGGTCGGTGAATAGTGCCAACTTCTGCTGATCATCGATAAAACCGGTATGAAGGGTAGGCACTATCGACTCAAAGGTCACTCCCTTTGCTTGGTCTTGAAAGATGGATTGTAGCCGCTCGAGTTGCCCTACCTGATCGCTCATGATAATGGTGTCGTACCCATTGGCCTGATACTTTAGAAGGGCATCAGAGAGGAGTTCGAAGTTTTTATGAAAAAGCGGCTCTGGTAGCTGTCCGAATCGTACGTAGAAGGGGTTAGTCACCTCTTTAGCCGGATTGGTCATCACACACTGGTGAGCGTAGATTTCGTCTAATAATTGGCGAGGTGCTAGAAGTCTTTTCTGAAGTGCCTCAATGGTGGCAAATTCATTGTCCTCTGGGTGGATTGGCGGGGTGGTGTAGGTCTGGTCGAGGCTGCTCTCTAAGAAGGCAGCTTGGTCGATGTAGATGACCAGGTCACTTGGGAGTAAAGAGATAATGGACTGTACCGCTGCATCGTTTTGCTCAAATGAGGTGAGGATAGTCACCTGCTCTATGGTGCTTTGAGACAATTGGGATTCGGGATCAAATAGACGGATACTCTCTACTTCATTATCGAAGAAGTCGAGGCGGGCTGGGTATTCGGAGGAGAATGAGTAGATATCGATAATTCCTCCTCTCACCGCAAAGTCGCCAGGGAGATAGACGTAATCCTTCTCCTCAAATCCCATCGACCAGAGCTTTTCTCTCAGAGCAGTTCTATCGATTTGATCGCCTACCTTGAGCTCTAGTCTTCCGGTATCGTAGGTCTTTTCATCGACCACCCCTTCGATTACGGCCTCAGGGTAGGTGACGACGATTTTGGGTTGCTCGCCAGCCCTGAGGAGCTCCATCAATTCGCTCCGAATGACCTCATTAGCGAGGTCTTTATGCCCATATCGGATGGCTCGCTTGTAGGCGGAGGGGAAGAAGGAGACCGTTTCGGTGCCCGACAGCTTCTCTAGGTCGTTGAGTAAATAGGCCGCTTCATCACTATCACGAGCTATCGCCAAAAGGGGCTTTTGGTGATGAGACAAAAGATATAATAAAATAGCTATTGATGAACCTTGTAGGCCATCAATAGCTATACTCTTTTCTCCCTGAGATAGCTGCTTCAAGAGCGTTCTCAAAGCACTGCTATCTTCAAATCTCTGGACGAGGCTCTCTAAAGTCATATTACCGCCATGATATCGTGAATAGACACTTACTAGCCCATTCACTCTATCCGTTGACTACTCTTCCTCTGCCATATTGTGGAAGACATTTTGTACGTCTTCGTCTTCCTCTAGCTTTTCAAGTAGCTTCTCCACATCCTCTCTCTCTTCAGGAGATAGTTGTTTGTAGTCCATAGGGACACGCACAAACTCGGAGCTGGTGATTTCGTATCCCAATTCCTCAAGATGTGACTGTATCGCAGCATTGGAGGCAAAGTCTCCAGAGATCACTAGCTCTCCTTCATCTTCATCAATATCCTCTACACCGTAATCAATTAGCTCCAAAAGTAGCTCCTCGATATCGGCATCTGCCTTTTTAGTGACGTGGAAAACAGCTTGGTGGTCAAACATAAACTCCACGCTACCACTGGTGCCTAGAGAGCCACCGACCTTATTGAAATAGCTACGGACGTTGGCTACAGTACGAGTGTTATTATCGGTAGCAGTCTCTACAAACACAGCTATACCGTGAGGGGCATATCCCTCAAAGTTGACCTCCTTATAGTCGGTAAAGTCTTTGTCGGTAGCTTTTTTGATGGCACGCTCCACATTGTCTTTGGGCATATTCTCCTTCTTAGAAGTCTGAATAAGTAGCCTTAGGCGAGGGTTGGTATCTGGGTCAGGACCACCTGCTTTCACAGCAATGGTGATTTCCTTTGATAGCTTGGTAAATACCCTAGCCATATTTCCCCAGCGTGCTAGCTTGCGAGCCTTACGATATTCAAATGCTCTTCCCATATTTTCTCTTGTACAATATTATCTTAATGTGGCACCGAGTTGTTTATTAAGTGCCTGGTATATTTTATCCATTGTTTTCTCAATCACCTTCTCTGAAAGCGTCTGCTCCGCATCTTGCAGACCAAAAGTCACGGCGTAAGACTTCTTTCCCTCCTCTAGGTGCTTAGGGTCGTCGTACACATCAAAGAGCGACACCTCCTTAAGGAGCTTTCCGCCCGCCTTCTTCGCCGCATTCTCCACATCGGCAAAGCTGACATTCTTATCTATCAGAAGTGCAAAGTCGCGCTTTACCATTGGGAAGCGAGCGATCTGCTTTGCTTTCACCTCCTTACGGAGCACCCTACTCAGTATCTCATTCCACTGAAGCTCTGCATAATAGACAGGCACCTCTACGTCATGGAGTTCAAGCACTTTCTGGCTCACAACTCCCCATTGGGCAACTACTCCACCGCCACGGAGTGAGATCTTCTCTGCAACGTCGTAGAGAGAGCAATCGGTAAGTGGCTCTATTAGTAGCTCGTTATCATTAAGACCAAGGCGCCTCATCACATTCAGCATCATCGCCTTCAGTTCGAAAGGACTTTGCTGATACTCCTTTCGGCACCAGTGCATAGGTAGGTCATCGCCAGTCATCCAAATGCCCAGCCTGTAATCCTCTTGGTAGCCAGGTAGATCGCTCTTCTCGCCAGCTTTTGTTCTTCTATAGCAATTGCCAAATTCGTAGAATCTTAATCCATGAGCCTGCCTATGGAGATTATGCTCTATCACCTCCAAGCCTCCATGCATCATCGTCATACGCATGGTAGAAAGGTCGTTGGAGAGAGGATTGAGCACCTGTACTGCATCACCCTTTGAGATCGCCTCAGGGTAATAGGAAGCCTTAGAGAGGGAGTTATTCAGAATCTCATTAAAGCCAGCCCCCGTCAGTTGTTCACTGATTCGTCGTTGTAAGTCCACACTCATATCGGTAGGACTCTTCACGCTAATCGTGCTCACTAGGCTGATCTTTTCGGGATACTCATTGTAGCCATATATCCTAAGGATATCCTCTATCACATCAATATCGCGAGTGACATCAAAGCGATAACAAGGTACACTTAGCTCCAGTACTCCATCTTTATTCGATACCACCTTAATCTCAAGAGCCTCCAGTATCTCTAGCACTTTGCTCTCAGGGATATCAAGACCGGTGAGAGATTGCACCTTCTCCATCGTAAGGGTGATGGCATAAGGCTTGTGCTCTACAGGGTAGACGTCATACACCTTGCTCGTCACTCGACCACCCGTCTCTGAAATAATTAGAGATACCGCCCTCTGAAGGGCCTTAGACAACTGGTTAGGATCCAGCCCCCTTTCATATCTAAAAGAGGCATCGGTATTGAGACCAAATCTCCTAGCACTCTTACGGATAAAGGTTGGGTGGAACGTAGCTGCCTCCAAGAACATAGAGGTTGAGTCCATTGTCACACCCGATTCTTTTCCTCCCATCACCCCTGCCAAGCAAAGGGCTTCATTATTATCAGCGATCACCAAGTCTTTAGTGGTGAGTGTCAAAGAAGTGCCATCCAGTAGCTCCAGCTTCTCGCCCTCCTTAGCTAGTCGCACCCGTACCTCATTGCCCTTAATCTTAGCAAGGTCAAAGGTGTGCAGAGGTTGCCCCAGCTCAAAAAGCACGTAGTTGGCGATGTCCACCACATTATTAATAGAGCGCTGACCAATAGTCTCCAGTGCCACCTTAAGCCACTTCGGACTCTCTTTCACCTGCATATCCTCAATCACCACTCCCATATATCTCTGGCAAGCTTCCAAAGACTCTACCTGGAGGGCAATCGGCTCCTTGTCGCACGAGTTGATCGTAGGAATATCTGGAAAATGAAGGGCTGTCTTGTAGCCATGTGTCTTAAGATAAGCATAGAGATCGCGAGCCACACCGTAGTGCGAAGTTGCATCCACCCTATTTGGCGTAATCTCTATCTCGATCACATGATCCGAAGAGACCTCGAAGTAGTCCGAGGCAAGTGTCCCAGGCTTCACACCATCCTCCAGTACCATAATCCCAGAGTGGTCACTGCCCACACCGATCTCCTCGGCCGAGCAAATCATACCTTCCGAGACTTCTCCACGGATCTTGCCCTTCTTGATTGTAAAGCTCTCGTCACCATTATATAAAGTAGTCCCGATCGTGGCTACCACCACGGTTTGTCCTGCCGCTATATTAGGAGCACCACAAACAATGTGCAAAGGCGATTCCCCGCCAATATCCACTGTCGTAACGTGTAGGTGATCCGAATTTTGATGCTCAGCACAAGTCAACACCTTGCCAATAACTAGCCCCTTCAGACCACCCCTAATCGACTCTCTCTCCTCTACCGCTGCCACTTCTAGGCCTATAGAAGTGAGTATTTCAGCCGTTTCCTCAGGAGTGAGGTCAAAGTCTACATACTTCTTAAGCCAAGAGAATGATATATTCATATACTTTATATAACAATTAATTACTTCATCGCTAGGGTGTAGCGACCTCGTCAGCTTCACCCCACAAAAACTTTTGCAAAGGTAACAAAATAAGGTGTGATGATAAAACCCCGCTTGCGGAATCTAGGGCGAGAGGTTCTTCACGCAAAGAGATTAGAAGTGCTTACGATCAAGGATCTCCTTCATCACGATTCCCTCACGGATATGCTCACGGATATGGCTAGCCCTATAGCGAGTCGCACTCTCCTCTGCATCAGTCTCTATATCCTCAGTAGTCTCGAGCACTTTTTGCATTGGATGCCCACCTTCCACCGTTGGTAGCTTGATAGACTGATACTTCAAAGGGGGAGGAACAACAGCATTACTAGGACTATCAAAAGGGCTCTCAAAAATAGGCTCTTCTTGAGGAGAATACTCCTCCACGTATTCTTGTTCCTCCTCCCCGAGCTTAAGTTCAGCATGTCTCTCCATTTGCTCTTGATGCTCTTGAGCAACTTCATGAAGCACACTGCTTAATTTCTTTAAGACAAAGTAGCCGATGGCTAGCCATAAGAATAAAGAACCCATATCTATTTATTATCGTCGCACTTTGAGGTGTAATTGTTTTAGTATCTTTGCCATATATATAGCTTTTCAAAGTTAGTCATTTTACGGCTACTTACCAAAGACTAGAATGAATAAAATGATATACAATAATAATGACCAAGCCAAGCTCCTCTACTTAGAGACTTATGGGTGCCAGATGAATGTAGCTGACTCCGAAGTAGTCTACGCCATAATGGAGACCATCGGGTATGCTATGACAGAGGTACTTGAGGAAGCCGATGTAGTGCTCATCAACACCTGCTCCGTGCGTGATAATGCCGAGCAAAGAGTGCTCAACCGCCTCTCACAGATTGATGGCATACGCAAGAAACACAAGCCCAATATGATAATTGGTGTACTTGGTTGTATGGCAGAACGAGTAAAGGAACAGCTTATCGAGGAGCATCATGCCGACCTAGTGGTAGGACCAGATGCCTACCTAGAGCTCCCCAACCTAATCGGTGCAGTAGAATCCGGGGAAAAGGCAATAAATGTAGAGCTCTCTACCGATGAGACCTACAAAGACGTCATTCCCCTCAAGCTAGATGGCGTACATATCTCGGGCTTTATCTCAATCATGCGAGGCTGCAATAAATTCTGTAGTTACTGCATCGTTCCCTACACTCGTGGAAGAGAAAGAAGCAGAGAGGTAGAGAGTATCCTCAATGAACTAGAGGAGATGAAGCAATTGGGGTATCGAGAAGTAACTCTGCTCGGTCAGACCGTCAACTCCTACCGATACACAGCACCCGATGGTGAAGTTTATGATTTCCCTAGGCTACTCGAGATACTCGCCACCACAGCCCCCAATATCCGTATCCGCTTCACCTCACCGCACCCCAAGGATATGACTGATGAGACCATCCAGATGATGGCTAAGTACCCCAACATCTGCAAGCACATACATCTACCACTTCAAAGTGGTAGCAATAAAGTGCTCAAGCATATGCGGCGAGGATATACTCGTGAGTGGTATCTTGATCGTGTGGCAAAAATACGAGATCTGATTCCAGACTGTGGCATCTCCACAGATATTTTCTGTGGTTTTCACGGCGAGGGTGAGGATGAGTTTGAGGAGACTCTGAGCATTATGAGAGAAGTGCGGTTTGACTCTGCCTTCCTTTTTAAGTACTCCGAGCGTCCTGGCACCTACGCAGCGAAAAAGCTAGAGGATGAGGTACCAGAGGAGGTAAAGTTGAAGAGACTACAAACGATGATCGACCTCCAGCAAGAGATTCAAGCCGAGAGTAATACAAAGGATATTGGAAAGGAGTTTGTAGTGCTGATCGAGGGCTTTTCAAAGAAGAGCCGAGACCAGTATTACGGGCGTACCCAGCAGAATAAGGTAGTGGTATTTGATAAAGAGAATAGCCACATTGGCGACTTTGTACGAGTCGCCGTTGATGAGGTCTCCAGTGCCACTCTCTTGGGTCATATAGTTGAAGATCAAAGTGCGTTAATTTAGAGTCATTACACCTATATACTATTGATTTATGAACACCATTAAGTACAAAAAAGTGATCCTCGTCACAGGGGGTGCCGGCTTTATCGGCTCCAATTTCCTCCTCACTCTTGTCCCAGAGTATCCCGAGCACCTATTCGTCAATGTAGATGCCCTCACCTACGCAGGCAATCTTGCCAATCTCAAAGAGGTAGAGCAGTGCCCCAACTACCGATTCGAGAAGGCCGACATCTCCGACCTCCAGCAGGTCCAAGCGCTTTTCAAGAAGTACCCCGTCACCCATGTCGTCAATTTCGCCGCCGAGAGCCACGTCGATCGCAGTATCAGCGGACCGCTCCCCTTTGTACATACCAACGTACTCGGCACTGTCCATCTACTGCAGTGCGCTCTCGAAACGTGGAAGGATGACTTCGCTGGCAAACTCTTTTACCAAGTCAGCACCGATGAGGTCTACGGCTCCCTCTTACCAGAGGATCCTGCATTTACTGAGCTCCACAGCTACGACCCTCACTCCCCTTACTCCGCTAGCAAAGCGGGTGCCGACCACTTCGTCCGAGCTTACCACGATACTTTCGGACTGCCTACCGTGATCAGCAATTGTAGCAATAATTACGGCCCTTGGCAGTTCCCCGAAAAGCTCATCCCACTCGTCATCTCCAATATCCTACACCAACGACCCATCCCCATCTACGGCGATGGCAAGCAGGTACGTGATTGGCTATACGTCATAGACCACGTCCGCGCTATAGAGCAGATTATCAAGGCAAGAAAGGTGGGAGAGACCTACAATATCGGAGGGCATAACGAGCTGCAAAATATTGAGCTCGTGAAACTACTTATCACCTCAGTAGACCGTCTCCTCGGCCACCCAGAGGGGCACTCCCTGCCACTTATACATTATGTCAAGGACCGACCAGGGCACGACACCCGCTACGCCATCGACGCCCGAAAAATTCATAGAGAGCTCGATTGGCATCCCACAGTCACTGTCCAAGAAGGCCTCCAAAAGACGGTCTGCTGGTACCTCAATAATCAGGAGTGGCTACAGTATACCACATCGGGTGACTACCAAATGTACTACACTGAGCAGTATCAGAATAGGTAAGTCGCAGGCACCATACTACTCATCCCTAAGACCCTATCTTCGCAAGAAGTGGAGGTAGGGTCTTTGCAATGGATAAACAAACTCCTAAAAAGGGTGCTCCTAGTAGACTAAAAGTCGAGATGCAACTAAGCAATCGGCGAGATGCAACTCGGCAAATGCTTAGTTGCAACTCACCGATTGCTTAGTTGCATCTCGGCAAATGACTTTTGTATGGCATTGAATTACAGCCGGTTGCAAAAGGAGCATCGGTGCCCCTATTTTAGCCGTTTTTTACCTTATCTCGCCTTTTGAAATTCTGGAAAGTGGATGCATCGTGGGTTAAAAACAGATTCGATGCTATTCGAATCCCTAGTCCTCAAAGTGGTGCAGAGGTTACGCATTAGAAAGAGTCTTACCATGAATGACCTCCCCTCGTGGGAGGTCAGACGGATCCTAGCCCCGAATCGGAGGGGCGAATGCCCCGAACGACTCGGGGGTAATGAAGCCCTCCCTCCCCCATCTTACGACCCCTTGCGGGTCGAACAACCGTATCAGATTAATTCTGGAATGGTTTGTCCGACCTCCCACGAGGGGAGGTCGTAGGGGTGGGGTGGTTGCCACGTTTCCCCCCGGTCGTTCGGGGACTTTGCCCCTCCGACCTGTGCCTATTTAAGGGGAACCTCTGCCGAGGTCCTTACACCATTATCATCAACAGATTGTATATGATCATTCGTACAATAGTCTTTTCTAATGCGTAACCCCTTAACCCCTGGTGTGTGGGGGGCGGTGTTATTTTTATTTCTTATCTTTGTGTGAGGGGGCGGAGCATTTATTATTATTAGTGGTCCTATTATATATATGAGTGTGGTAGTGGAGCGATGCAAAGAGTTTGGTGTGTGTGGAGTAGTCGGTTTGGTGGTGCTGCTTCTCCTCAGTGGTTTGTGTGTGGAGATGCGTGCCGATGGGTTGCAGGCGAGGGAGCGGTGGGTGCTTCAGGCCTTTGAGCTACAGGAGGAGGGGCGTAGCGAGTGGCACCGAGCCGAGCTCCCTGGTACAGTGCAGGGTACTTTGGTGGGACTGGGGCTCCTTCCCGACCCTTTTGTGGGGGCAAATGAAGACTCTATACAGTGGGTGAGCGACCGCAATTGGCTCTACCGTACAACGCTAGAGCTGGAGGAGGGGGCACTGGCTCGGCACGACCGCTTCTGGCTGGAGATGGGGAGCGTGGATACCTTTGCCGAAGTCTACCTTAATGGGGCTTTGGTGGGTCGGTGCGACAACCTCTTTCGCCACTACCGCTGGGAGGTGAAGGGGTATCTGAGGAGTGGGGTGAATCGGCTGGTGATTCGCCTCCTTTCGCCCATCGGCGTGGCGCATGCTCAGTACCTCTCCAATGGTTTTATGTATCCTGCCGATAACGACCGTGGAGCGGTGAAGTATAGCCCCTTTGTGCGGACAGCCCCCTATCAGTATGGTTGGGACTGGGGCCCTCGGCTGGTGGCGATGGGGGTGAAGGAACCGGTGGTGCTTCGAGGTGTGGGCGTGGCTTCGCTGGGGGAGCTACAGCTGCGGAATGAGATTGAGTGGAGTGAGGAGGGAGTGGCTCGCTCTGCCACGGTCTCTATCGCTTCGGAGCTGGAGGGCGATCCTGAGGGGAGCACCCTTCGGGTAGAGCTTTTGGATCCCGAGGGGCAACTGCTCTCTAGCGGAGAGGGAGCGCAACTCACTATGGGGGTAGAAAATCCCCGCCTCTGGATGCCGAGAGGGTGGGGGGAGCAACCGCTCTATCAGGTGGTGCGAACACTGGTGAAGAGGGGTGCTGAAGAGACTATCTTGGAGCGTGATACCACCCTCTTTGGGATTCGCGAGATCCAATTGGACCGGAGTGAGGATGCCGAGGGGGGGCGTTTTCAGTTTGTGGTAAATGGGCGTCCGCTTTATGTGAAGGGGGCTAACTATCTGCCTCACGACCGCTGGATGGGGGGTGGTGGTCGTACGTTGGAGCAGGTGTTTCAAGAGGATATTTTGCCCCTGCACTTCAATATGCTACGTGTATGGGGCGGGGGTATCTACGAGTCCGAGGAGTTTTACCAGCTAGCAGATCGTTATGGCATCTTGGTGTGGCAGGACCTCCCTTTTGCCTGTACCGCCTACCCGAGTGATCCTACCTTTAGGGCATCGGTGGAGATGGAGCTAGAGGATCAGGTGAAGCGATTGCGGAAGCACCCTTCGCTCGCCCTCCTCTGTGGCAATAATGAGGTGCTAGAGGGGTTGAAGCATTGGGGCTGGCAACGGAGCTACGGCTATAGCGATGAAGAGTATCGGGAGATGCTGACGGGGTATGATGCTCTCTTTAGGGAATGGATTCCTCAGAAGTTGAAGGTGTTGGTGCCCGATGTGGCCTATATTCACGGTTCGCCCGTGAGCTCTAATTGGGGAAGACCAGAGAGCTTTCTGAAGGGAGATTCGCATAATTGGCGGGTATGGTTTGGAGGTAAGGATTTTAAGGAATTCGACCAAAATCCAGGTCGCTTTGCCTCGGAATATGGTTTTCAGGCATTTCCCGAGCGAAAGACGGTGGAGAGCTTTGCTCCTGGTGTGCAGGTGGAAAGGCTGACGATTGAGAGCCCGATCCTGAAGAATCGGCAGCGCTCCTTTGTGGGTAATCAGCGGATTACCGACTATCTATCGCGTGCCTATCCTGTGCCTGAGGACTTTGTAGACTATATCTATGTCGGGCAGTTGCTACAGGGCGATGGCATGAGTTATGCGATCCGTGCCCTGAGGCGTGCCTATCCGCTCAATATGGGGAGCCTCTACTGGCAACTCAATGATGTATGGCCTACGGTAAGCTGGTCGGGGGTGGACTATTGGGGCAATCACAAGGCACTACACTACCGTGTGCGGGAGGCGTATGCCCCTTATATTGTGGACTTGGTGGAGGGTGCGATTTGGGTCGCTTCGGACGAGGTATTGAAGCCTGAGCTTGGGCCTCTAGTGGTGGAATTGAAGGGGCAGGACTACTTTGGTCGGCAACTTTGGACGGAGCAATTTAGCTTTCGGAGCGAACGCTATCCATTTAGTCAAAAGGTGGGGGAGCTAGCAAAGGAAAAGCTAGAGCAGTGTGGGGGGCAACTCTTTGTGGAGCTGGAGCTAAAGGCGGGGCAGAAGCTATTGGCGCGGAACCTTTTCTTCCCTACCTTGCCGAAGGAGATGCAGCTGCCGAAGGCGGCTCCTTCCATCTCGCTTGAGGCAACGCAGGGGCGACTGAGAGTGACCCTTTGCAGTCCTGTTTTGGTCAAGTCGCTCTTTGTGGAGACCCCTTGGCAGGGGGCTCAGTATAGCGACAACTTCTTTGACCTGCTTCCGAATAGGCCTTATACCATTGAGATCACCCACTCGGCGATAGGTGAGGGGGTGGGTGTGGAGGTGCTTCGGCTCACTTCACTCAATGATATACTAGCTAGGTGATGAAGCGAATTTTTGCTAAATTTGTAGCTGAATCCGAGGGGGTGAGGGGTGTGGTGAAGTAGATCTATCTGCTGAGTGATGAAGAGATGGCGGCCTAAGAGGCTCTATACATATATTGTCAAGACGTTTATCCCGCTATTGCTGGCGGGGTTTTCGGTGTCGCTCTTTGTGGTGGTGATCCAATTTCTCTGGCAGTCGGTCGGTACGCTGGTGGGGAAGGGGGTGGATGGCCTAGTACTTCTTCGCCTGCTTTTCTTTGCCTCTATGACGATGGTTCCGCTGGCACTGGTGCTAGGGGTGCTGGTGGCGTCGCTGATGACCTTTGGTAACCTCGGGGAGCGGATGGAGCTGCTGGCGATGAAGGCAGCGGGTATCCCGCTCTACAAGATATTGAAGCCAGCCTTTTACTTTGTGGTGGTGCTGGCGATGGGGCTTTTCGTTTTTCAAAACGACTGGATGATTCAGAGCCAGGTGAAGTTTTGGCAATACTACTTCTCGATCAAAAATAAGTCGCCCGAGCTGGCGATCCCTGAGGGAGCTTTCTATAAGGGGGTGGATAACTACAGTATCTTTGTGGAGAAAAAGGATAACAAGCGGAAGATGCTCTATGGGCTGATGCTGTACGACTTTTCGCAGGGTTTTGATGAGGCGATGGTGGTAGTGGCAGATAGTGGTCGACTCTACTCTACTCCCAAGGGGCAGGAGCTGATCCTGGAGCTGTATCATGGGGAGTCGTTTCAAAACCTGAAGGGGCAAGGGAGCTACTATCAGACTTCGGAGGATCGCCCTTTTTTGCGTGAGCGCTTTGGGTACAAGGAGCTGCATATCCCCTTTAATACCGACCTGAGTATGGTGGATGAATCGATCCTCACCAGTCAGTTTGTGGGTAAGGATATGCGACAATTGAAGGCATATACTGATTCGCTACGGGTGGAAATCGACTCTTTGGCGCTCCTAGGCATGCAAAATAGCACTCAGAGGCTGGGGTATCAGATGGTGGGGCAGTCGAGTGAACCAGAGTCGCTTCAGGAGTCGCTTCGGGAGGAGAGTATGGAGCAGATGAAGAGGGCTGTGGAGCGGACTTCTTCGGAGAGTGGTGATGCTGAGGGGAACTACTCGGAGGAGCTGGAGCAATTGGAGGATACCTATGCTGAGTCGTTATCGGAGGCGGAGGTGGTGTCTAGTGAGGAGGTGAAGGCGCCGACGCCAAAGAAGGCAAAGAAAACAAAGGTGGCTTACGCGTCCTTTGATGTGGGGAAGAAGCTGAGCGCTGTGGGAGCAAGCACGGCGAGTAGCGTTTATGCTTCGGCCATTTCTCAGGTGACGAGGGTGCAGAATGAGACCTTCTTTACGGTGGAGGAGATGCGGGAGGATGTGGACTTGCTTCGGAAAAATGAGTCGGAGTATTGGCGTAAGCTGACCTATCCGGTTGCCTGTATTGCTTTCTTCTTGATCGGTGCCCCTCTGGGTGCTTTGATCCGTAAGGGGGGTATGGGATTGCCGTTCTTGGTGGCGGTATTCCTCTTTATTTTCTTTTATATTCTGGAGACCTTTGGTATCAAAATGGCTCGTGAGGGGACGCTCCTCACGTGGGTGGGTATGTGGCTACCCAATATGGTCTTGGTGCCTGTGGGGGTGCTCCTCTGTGTGGTGGCGTCGAGGGATACCAATCGCTGGAATGTGGACTTCATCACTCAGCTACGCTCTTTGTGGGGCCCTCGTACCAAGCGAACGGTGGAGTACAAGGAGGTGACTATGGAGTCGGTGGATTATGAGCTGGCAAGGGAGCAGGTTTTGGCTTTGGATCAGCTGGCAAAGGAGCAATTGGAGGCGGGAAGACTAGGATATGGGCAATTCTTTAGGAATGAGGCCTATTTTGCCCAAAGGAGAGAGCTCTATTGGCAGGTGGAGCAATTGGTGGGGCACCTGAAGCATAGCCGGGACTATTCGCTGGTGGATCACTTGGAGGGGTATCCTTATCTGAGGTATTTGATAAGGGAGTGGCGGACGACTAAAAGAGGGGTCAATGGGCTACTGATGTGGCTTTTCCCTGTGGGTGGTCTCTGCTATCTGCTTTATATTCTGCGAAATAAAAGGTATATTAGGGGGGTGAAAGCCATTCGGCAGTATAATAAGGTGCTGCTGGTGGATATTGAGAGAGCAAAACTAAATAACTAATACAATATAGAGTGTAGAAATGGAATTTAAGCTAAGTACAATCGAGGAGGCTATCGAGGACTTTAAAGCCGGGAAGATAGTGATCGTGGTGGACGATGAGGATCGGGAGAATGAGGGGGACTTTATCATCGCTGCGGAAAAGGTGACTCCTGAGATTATTAACTTTATGATGAGCCACGGAAGGGGCGTGCTCTGTGCCCCTATGACGGAGGAGCGCTGTGCCGAACTGGAGCTCCCTCTGCAGGTGGCGGATAATACTTCGCAGTATGAAACCCCTTTTACCGTAACGGTAGACCTGAATGGTAAGGGGGTGACCACAGGGGTCTCTATGTATGACCGTGCTACGACGATCAATGCTCTTGCCGACCCCGAAGCCAAGGCTTCGGACTTTGGACGCCCTGGCCATATCAACCCACTTAGGGCGAGGAGCAAGGGAGTGCTGAGAAGAGCTGGGCATACGGAGGCTTCGGTGGACTTGTGTAAGTTGGCAGGGCTACAGCCCGTTGCGTGTCTGATTGAGATCATCAATGAGGATGGTACGATGGCACGTATGCCTCAGTTGCAGGTGATTGCGGAGAAGTATGGCATGCGGATCATCACGATTGCCGACCTGATTAAGTACCGCCTTCGCACGGAGAGTATCGTGGAGAAGGGTGAGGAGGCACAATTGCCAACAGCTTATGGTGATTTTAGAGTGGTTCCTTTCAAGCAAAAGAGCAATGGAATGGAGCATGTGGCTCTAGTTAAAGGCAATGTATCTACTTCTGAGCCGGTCTTGGTGCGTATGCATAGCAGTTGTATCACTGGGGACATCTTTGGCTCTTACCGCTGTGATTGTGGCGACCAACTCCACGAGGCAATGCGTAAGGTGCAAGAGGAAGGCCGAGGTGTGATTGTCTACTTACAGCAAGAGGGACGTGGTATCGGTCTGATGAATAAGATCGCTGCCTACAAGCTTCAGGAGCAAGGCCTGGATACGGTGGAAGCCAATCTACACCTAGGATGTAGAGCCGATGAGCGTGACTATGGGGTAGGTGCCGAAATCCTCAGACAGCTAGGAGTGCAGAAGATGCGTTTGATGACCAATAACCCTGTGAAGCGGATCGGACTGGAGAGCTTTGGGCTGGAAGTGGTGGAGATTGTGCCGATTGAGATAAAGCCTAATGAGTACAATCACGACTATCTCCTGACTAAGAAGAATAAGATGGGGCATCACCTCTCTAAGCTTTAAGAAAGGAGTCGGTATGACAAGACTGAGTGTAAATGTCAATAAGATAGCCACTCTACGAAATGCCAGGGGTGGCAATAATCCGGACCTGATACAGGTAACGAAGGATATTGAGCACTTTGGAGCGGAGGGGATCACGGTGCACCCTCGCCCCGATGAGCGGCATATTAGATATGCCGACGTGTACGACCTGAAGAAGGTGGTCACAACGGAATTCAATATCGAGGGCTACCCTTCGCCTGAATTTATGAAACTGGTACTCGATGTGCAGCCTACTCAGGTGACGCTGGTACCAGACCCACCTGGGGTCTTGACAAGTAATGCGGGGTGGCAGGTGCGTGAGCACTTTGATTTCCTCAGTGAGATTATTGGGCAGTTGCACGAGAGGGGGATCCGAAGCTCTATTTTCGTGGATACGGATGCGGATAATATCCGTGCTGCTAAGGAAGTGGGCTCGGATAGGGTGGAGCTTTATACGGAGCCTTATGCTGCCAATTATCATATTGATAGAGAAGCTGCGGTGGCACCTTTTGTTCGTGCTGCTAAGGTGGCTGAGGAGGTGGGCTTGGAGCTCAATGCAGGTCACGACCTCGATTTACACAACCTTGCTTTCCTTGATAAGTGTCTCCCCAATCTAGCGGAGGTCTCTATCGGACACGCCTTGATTTGTGATGCTTTGTATCTAGGGCTCGAGGAGACGATAAGGCGGTATTTGGATTGTTTGAAACAAAGGAAATAATATATTTAATTGATTTTATGCTAAGTACAATACTTCAAGTGGCTGGTGATACCCTATATAATGCGATGCCCGACCTTTCGGTAAGTGGAACCGCCGCAGTAGCGAATGGTGTGGGTGAGATATCAATTTGGGAACTAGCAACGAAGGGAGGATGGTTGATGCTGGTGCTCTTGATCCTCTCACTGATCGCACTCTATGTATTTGTGGAGCGGCTCCTTTTGCTCAAGAGTATGACTAAGAAGGACGACGACTTTACCAGTAAGATACGTGACTATATTCGTGAAGGGAAGATACAATCGGCTCTGGACCTTTGCCAAAGTAAGCAAACCCCAGGTGCAAAGATGGTGGAGAAGGGGATCCAAAGGCTCGGGCGCCCAATGGCCGATATCTCTGCTGCGATTGAGAATGTGGGGAATATCGAGGTGGCAAAGCTAGAGAAGCGACTTCCGGTACTGGCTACGGTGGCCTCTGGAGCTCCTATGATCGGGTTCTTGGGTACGGTGACTGGTATGATTAAGGCTTTCTTCAATATGGCAAATGCTGGTTCGGCTGTGGATATTAGCCTTCTTTCCGGCGGTATCTATGAGGCGTTGGTCAGTACCGTCGGCGGTCTTGTAGTCGGTATCTTGGCTCTTTTTGCTTACAATTATCTCACTACTAAGGTGGATGAGGTGATCACGAAGTCGGAGCAAGAGGCACTAGAGTTTATGGACCTTATTAATGAGCCATCAGGGAGATGAAACTGAAGCGTAAGAGCAAAGCAATGGAGTTCTTTAGTATGGCATCTATGACGGATACCATATTTCTACTCCTGATATTCTTTATGGTGAGCAGCACGCTTGTGGTGCCGAGTGCCCTTAAGGTGACTTTGCCACGGTCGAGCCAGCAGACCACTCCTAGAGCGATTACACGCATTGTACTGACTTCTGACCTGCAGTACTTCGTGGGAATGGAAGGTGAGGAGGATCGGGCTGTGACCTTTGAGGAGATCGCTCCCTATTTGGAGATGACAAAGCAGGCCAATCCGGATATGTATGTGGCACTTTATGCCGATGAGGAGGTGCCTTATCGTGAGATTGTGAAGCTGCTCAATATAGCAGTCGAAAACCACTATCAGATGGTTTTGGCTACGAGAGCCTTGGAGTAAACTATGCCTAATAAGAAAGAGAATAATAAGTATCGTGCGATAGCGTTGGTGACAACCATTGCTATCCATGCGGTGGCAATAGTCTTGCTTCTCTTTTTGTTCCTTAAGTCTGAGGTGCCTGAGGAGGGCGGTGGAATACTGGTCAATATCGGTGATACGCCCCTCGCCTCGGGTATGTTTATGCCACATCAGTTGGAGCCCGACTTTGAGCCTGTGTCTCCCGAGCCTATGCCTGAGGTGGAGGAGAATGGGCTTTTGACACAAGAGACGCCCGAAGCTCCCGAGGTGAAGGCTCCTGAAAAACCTAAGAAGGATAATGCGGAGGAGCAGCGCCGACTGGAGCAGAAGAGGCGAGAGGAGCAGCGTAAGCGAGAGGAGCAAGAGGCGGCACGTAGGCGTGAGGCGATCCGAAAGAATGTCTCGGGCGCCTTTGGAAATACAGGGAGTAGTGGCACGGGTAGCGACCCGATGGCACCCGCAGGTAGAGCTGGTTCGCCCGATGGTAACGTCACCTCGGGTGGTGCCAATGCTGGAGTGGGTGGATTTGGTAGCTTCTCTCTAGCCGGCCGTGGTTTGGCAGCAGGAACTGCTTTACAAAGACCTAGCTACACGGTACAGGAGGAGGGGGTGGTCGTGGTCACCATTTTTGTCAACCCCTCAGGCAAGGTGGAAAAAGCATTTATTGGACCAGGTACCACGACTGGTAATAAAACGTTGAGAGAAAATGCCCTAAAGGCGGCCAAGGCAACGAGATTCAATGCGGTAGATGAGACGAATAATCAAAAAGGTACCATTACCTACCGCTTCCAACTTAATTAATGAACCTTATAAGACGAGATGACTATGACAAAGAAAGTTTATATTTTTGTGGCCAATGGCACTGAGGAGACCGAGGCAGTCGGTACTTATGATACGCTAAAGCGTGGTGGCATTGATGCCTATTTTGTTTCTATCAATCCTACGAAGGAGTTCACCTCTTCGCACGGATTACAGCTTATGGCTCACTATACTATTGAGGAGGTGAAGGATGAGGTGGTAGATGCTGTTGCTCTTCCTGGCGGTATGCCTGGAGCGACTAATCTTTATGAGTGTGAGCTGCTCAGGGAGATCATTACTCGTCACCTTGAGGCGGGAAAGCATATCGCTGCGATGTGTGCTTCACCACTAGTCTTTGGTCGTATGGGCCTTCTAGAGGGAAAGAAGGCAACTGCTTACCCCGGCTTTGAAGAGGAGCTGAAGGGGGCGAAGTACAAGGAGAAACCAGCCGTTGTAGATGGTCAGATCATCACTGGCCGTGGCCCAGGCTATGTCTTCAACTTCGGTGCCGCCATTGTGGGTGAGCTAGTTGGATACGATAAGGCCCTAGAGGTAGCCAATGGCCTTCTCATTACCGAGGACCTTGACGATTAATTGGTCAAATATTTTGGTATCTCGTGAGTTATTCGTAACTTTGCGTTAGATAAAGGGGTGCTACTCCTTATAAATACTAAGACTTTGCTAGCTTTTTAGCTAGATGGGCAGTTACCAGAGTGGCCAAATGGGGCTGACTGTAACTCAGCTGGCTTACGCCTTCGGTGGTTCGAATCCATCACTGCCCACTTTATATTCTTTTTAATATTTCCATATAATTAAAGCGTTAGCAACATACCCTTTAGCAGGCTCCTCAGTGAGGAGATGCATTTGGAGATATTCTAAGTAGGCTAACGCATATATTGTTTTTTTATGGCACAAAGTTATACACTCTTTGAGCTCAATGCTCTAAGTGATGATGAACTCAATAAAGCCGCTGAGGAGCTAGGGACTAAGGGACGTTTGCCTAAGATTTCTCGGCAGGAACTAGTCTATCAAATCCTAGACGAACAGGCCAATCAGTCGGCTCAGCAAATGGCTGGCGGGCGAAAGAAAGCAACCACAAAGGCAAAGGCTCCCAAGTCAACCCCTAAGAAAGCTACTGCAAAAAAGGCAACTCCTGAAAAGAAGGAACAGCCAGATAAAGCAGAAGCCATTGCAAAGGCCAAGGCAGCAACTGCCACCAATCGTCGTAGAACAGCCAACAAGGAAGAGGAAGCTGATACCAAGGAGGGGGCCAAGGAAAATAAGCCTACTCGTCGCCGTGGTAGACCTACTAAGGCAGAGCAAGAGGCGGCTAAGAAGCAGGAGACTGCAAAGAAAGCAGAGGAGCAACCTAAGAAGACTGACAACTCTGATGATAAGTCCAAGGCTCCTAAGGAGGAGGCTAAGCCCGCTGCAAAGCATGAGCCTCAGGTATTTGTCAATAAGAATGCCAGCAATTCGGTACTCACCGATATGATGGGGATGATTGCCCCTAATCAACCTAAAAAGGAGGAGAAGAAGGGTGCTCCAGCTAAGGAAGAGGAGATGACTCAGCCTAAGCAAGCATCACAGCAAAAAGCTACCCAGACAGATAATAATCAGCAACAGCCAAAGAAGCCACAGGGCAACCCAGCTCAGAACAATAATAATCATCAGGGCAATAACAACCAGAATCGTCAGCCACAGGCAGAGCCACAACCAGCGAAGCCTACCTACGACTTCAAGGATACCCTTCATAGCACTGGTGTGCTAGAGGTATTGCCCGATGGATACGGTTTTATTCGCTCCAGCGACTACAACTATCTATCCTCCCCCGATGATGTCTATGTGTCTCAGTCGCAAATTAAGTCGTATGGGCTTAAAACTGGCGATGTCATTGAGGCGATCATTACTCCTCCGAGGGACAAGGATAAGTACTTCCCAATGAAGAGCTTGGTGCGTCTCAATGGTTGCGACCCTAAGCAGGTGCGTGACCGAGTACCTTTTGACCATCTTACCCCTCTCTTCCCTACTGAGAAGTTCAAGTTGGAAGCACCTACAGCCTCCAAGGTTTATGATAAGGTTGGCGTGAGGATTGTAGATCTCTTCTCCCCTATTGGCAAGGGGCAACGTGGTTTGATCGTAGCACAGCCTAAGACTGGTAAGACAATGCTCCTAAAGGACATTGCCAATGCGATTGCCCATAACCACCCCGAGGTCTATATGATTGTCCTACTGATTGATGAGCGACCTGAGGAGGTGACAGATATGGCACGCAATGTAGATGCCGAGGTGATTGCTTCGACCTTTGATGAGCCAGTAGAGCAGCATGTGAAGATTGCCGATATTGTCCTACAGAAGGCTAAGCGATTGGTAGAGTGCGGTCACGATGTGGTCATCTTGCTCGACTCCATTACCCGCCTTGCTCGTGCCTACAATACCGTTCAGCCAGCTTCCGGAAAGGTACTATCGGGTGGTGTTGATGCCAATGCGTTGCAGAAGCCTAAGCGTTTCTTCGGTGCAGCTCGTAATATCGAGGGAGGCGGAAGTCTCACCATTCTTGCTACCGCACTTACTGAGACCGGATCCAAGATGGATGATGTGATCTTCGAGGAGTTCAAGGGAACAGGTAATATGGAGCTACAGCTCGATCGTAAGCTCTCCAATAAGCGCATCTTCCCAGCAGTGGATCTGCAGAGCTCTAGCACTCGTCGTGACGACCTACTTCAGGATCAAGAAACCCTCAATCGTATGTGGGTGCTTCGCCGTCATATCAATGATATGACCTCTCTCGAAGCCATGGAGCTCATCAAGTCTCGTATGGAGAATACGGTAGATAATATCGAGTTCTTAGCCTCCATGAATAGCTAAACAATGTCACGAATCAATATACTTAAAGAGGTATTGAAGTATTTAATCGTACTTCAATGCCTCTTTTCTTTTACCCCTTCCTCAGCGGGGGATAGCATCGTCGGGCTGGTAGATATCCAGCAGGTAGACCCCTCTATTCAGGTAGAGCTGATGTACGCCTCTACCGATAACTTTGTAGGCGTAGATATGTATGGCGAGTGGACTACCGCCTACCTCCTACCCCATATCGCTGAAAAGCTAAAGCAGGTGCAGGCTCGTCTCAAGAAAGATTGGGGCGAGGAGTACTCCCTATTGATCTGCGATGCAGCTCGCCCCTTGAGTGTTCAGAAAAAGATGTACAATACCGTGCGAGGAACAAAATATCAAGGGTATGTAGCATCGCCAGCCAATGGTGGAGGAAGGCACAACTATGGTGCGGCAGTAGACCTTACCATCATCAATACTCAGACAGGAGAGCGAGTGGATATGGGTAGCCCAGTAGACCATTTCGGTATCCGTAGCCATACCGATAAGGAGGAGGAGTTGCTACGGAAGGGATTGATCTCTAAAGAGGCCTATAACCACCGCCGCTACCTCACCAAGCAGATGAATGCGGTAGGGCTACGCAATATACGCAAAGAGTGGTGGCACTTTGAGGAGCGTATTTCTATCAAAGAGGTACGAAGTCGCTACCGCCTTATTCAGTAACCATATTTGAGTTGAGAACGGCGTTAGCTCGGAGGAGCGTATTCTTGAGATACTTGTACTCCTCCACAAATTGGGGTTGAAAGTAATCTTTAGCAATGAGGTGGTCAATCTTCTCAGGGCTATAGAAATGCCCTCTCATATTGAGTGTTGTCTCATAGTTATACCCCCTAAGGTTGAGCACAAATAGATAGACTACCCGCTCATTTTCTGGTGTGGGGTGGTAGCCGTATTTGAGCAGAAACCGAGGCGTCTCCTTCAGTTTTAATCCGATAGAGCTATACGCCCTATGGATCGCCTCCTCAGGTGTTTCCCCAGGATTAACACAAGTGGTCAGAGGATGGTCCCTGTAGATCGTTGCGTGGCAAGGAGCCTCCTTATCCTCCACAAAGCAACCAGTGTAGGGCCTTTTCGTTAGCCATAATTCATTGCCTCGCACAATCGCCATCCGCACCAACGGAGTGCCGATGGGACAGCAAAAGGATTGCTTCCAGCAGATCGATGCCTTGTGCACCCGAGCTTGATGCAGTACCACCCCTATAATAATGAGTGGCATTGGTGCCCACTCCGACCAACCGAATCTATGAAGCCCCAAAAGGCAAATGAGCATATACCCAAGGCTCCCGATACCAAATAGCCGGGCACTAAAGAGCCATTCCTCAATGCTGAGAGGGTTCTCCCTTGCCAAGGTTTCCTCAATCCTCCACAGCCATCCAGACGAAAGTGCCATAGAGAGCAAGCTCCAATAGAGGTGCCAATGAGGGACTAGATAGAAACTCACCACCGTACTTAATAGCAGTGCTAAGACAGGTAGAAAGAGCGTTATTCGCCATGAGTGCCGATGACGCCGGGTGCCTCGCACAAAGAGCAGAAGCACTCCGATGCATAGGAGCACCCAGCCTGCCACTACTCCTTTGCCCCACGCACTGACTATCGGCAGACCAAAAGGAAGTAAGTAGGCAAGCCAAAGAAGGGAGGGATTGTCCTCCCCTAGCCATTGTTGTATTTTATTCTCTACATACCGCTTCATACTCTTAAAACAGATAGAACCCCCCAATGGTTGAGTGGTACGGTACCTAGGATGTTCAAGCTTTGGCTGTTGAAAATGTCTAATACAGATCTGACCGTGGATATGCAACCCCTTCGGGGTATTCTTTCTTTTGGGTGCCTTATCAAGACGAGACGGACGTTTAGGTGATTGTAATGGACTTCTTCCAAGGTCCTTCCGATAAATTCCGAGCTTCTGATAGTCGCTTTTAGGAGATTTGTAACTATCTGATATACAATATACTATAAAAGCGAAAGTTTAGTTGCAACTAAGCGATCGCCGAGATGCAACTAAGCGATCGCCGAGATGCAACTAAGCAAACGGCGAGATGCAACTAAGCAATCGCTGAGATGCAACTAAACTTTTGCCCTGCTACAGTTAGGGTTGAACTTCCATACGTGAAAGTGTATATGCAGGGGTTATGCATTAGAAAAATCAACTTAAGTTACTTTCCGTATAGGTATTCCTTGTACTAGACAAGCAGGTAAGGACCTCGGAGAGGTCCGATTTGTCGTAGCCCCCTGTCGGAGGGGCGTTAGCCCCGAACGACTGGGGGGTTATAGGTGACACGTATATATTCGACCCCTTGTGGGTCGGACTACCGATTCTAGGATTAAAGAATGGTTCGTCCAACACGCAAGGGGTCGTAGGGTGGGGGTGGTTGCTTGCTTACTACATTCTATCGATGACGGATCCGAGGGCACCCTTTCCTTGGTACTTTTGCTTAGTTGCATTGAAGCGGTAGGCAATGGTAAATGTTACTCTTGGCATCACCCTTTGCGTGGTGGTCAACTCTGTGTACTTAGTTACCACCCTTACTTTCATCGGTGTAAAGGCAAAGTTATTGAGTTCAAGAGTTGTGGTGAGGGCGTTATCCTTCAGCCACCGCTTGGAGATTTCCATATTGAGAAATGCTTGAGCACCAATTAACTCAAGATTGTCTTGACTTCCACCGCTAGGTAGGCAGTTTATATTGGCAGTGATGGTCAGCTCCTTGGGCAGTGTGAATTGATTTTGCCAATTGAGGTATATGAAGGGTTTACGATTGGTGATGGTCTCCTCAAAGTGCTGGAGGTCGTATCCAATCAACTTCATACCACCTACTGTGAAGGTGGGCTGCCACCACTTCACCCGAGGGCTAAGGACTAGGGCTCCTCCCAATGTACTGTAGGGTGCAGCATTGATATGCTTCAGTACGGTCTTATGTGGTAGATACTTATTAGGGTCGGAGGGGTCCTTCATCGGTTGCGTCTCTTGTGTAAGAGAGTTGACCTTGTACTCATGCGTGAGCATCAGTGTCACCCAGTTCTTATTAAGCATCAGCTGAGTAGTATAGGAGAGCCCAGGCTTGAGGTTGGGGTCACCCACCTGATATTCATATTCGGATAGATATTGGTAGCCAGGCTGTAGTCTCCAGAAGTTCGGCCGATTGATCTGGCTTCTAAAGGATAGCTGTGAATTGACTCCCCACAGTTGTCCACCAAAGGAGAGGGTAGGGAATAGGTTGGTCTTGATATAATCCTTGATCTCTATTGCCTTATTATCGTAGCGGTTGCGTACATGCTCCATACGTAGGCCTGCTGTGAGCATAAACTTTTGGGCGATGGCATGGCTATACTCGGCATAAAGCACATAGGTTTGCTCCTTGAGAGTGCTATTGAGGTCGGGGAGCTTGAGCTCTGGGTCACTGTAGTTGAAGAAACTATTATTGGCCCACGAGTATCCACCCCCTACATTCAGCGAACCGCCCCAGAGTGGCCCATCAATATCTAGTCTAGCTCCAGCAGATTGGTACTTATCTCCGCTCCTTCCTTTCAACGCCTTTAATTCGTATGCCTCGGTGTAGCCTCTCTTTGTTGTAGTTGTCTTTTCTGACTTTGTGCTTTCGTAGTAGTCTA
>NZ_AQVC01000036.1 GCF_000372405.1 Porphyromonas somerae DSM 23386
TGGGGACTACGCAAACTTGGTGTCTGCAACGACTTAGCCAAGCTTACATCCTACTGCGGAGACCGCTACGAATGGGTGGTGAGACGTACATGCGTGGTACGAGCTATATCGAAAGATGTACTTGCCCGCAGAGGCCTTGTAAGTTGTTTGGACTACTATGCGATTAGACACTCTTTGAAAACGAATTAAACCGCCGTATGCCGAACGGCACGTACGGTGGTGTGAGAGGGAAGGAAACGAAAGTAGGTCAGAAAACTTTCGTTTCCCGACCTACTCGATTTGCTCTAGGGGGGATTAGTAAAGGTCGAGCATCATTTTCACTTCGTTCTCATAATTGGGCACCCTTACCTTGTGGTATCTAGAGAAAGAGGGGCTCAGGATTACTAGGTACATATCGCTCACCTCGATGCCGTAGTTGCGTTTGAGTATCTCAGCGTAGAGGTTTTGCTGGAGTGCAGCGTGGATAAATGGGGTGTCATCGAGGTGGCTTATCACGCCATGCCCTTTTTGCCGGAAGTTACTCCGATTGGGCTGAAAGTGTCCGTCTACTTCACGCCCCATGCGTCGGCTCCGTTTCCAATCGTACATTGTATAGGATCCATCCATCTCCTGTACCAATAGGTCGAGTGTACCTGCCAACCAATGCTTATCATCATAGATCATCCACTCGGTGCGGAAGGGGTCTAAGCGGTGGTCACGGACAAATTGATTGAAGTACTCCATCTCCTTTTCAATGCTATAGGCTCGCCCTATACCGCCCTCTTCAGGTGCTAAGTCCATACTACTCTCGGGGATCTCGCCCAAGATGCTTTGCTCTATCTGAGTATGCAGAAAGGTGCCCAAGTTGCGTGCGACATAACCTTTACTATCCTGCTCCTGCTTTTTTTGCTCCTTCTGTAGTTCGGTAAGCTTATCATCGCGATTAATCCAGAAGTAAGGGTCATAGGGGTCGAAAAAGGAGGCAATGAACGAGGTGACCGATGTGAGAGGCTCAATCCTCCCGATATGTGTGTAGGTGTGACTATCTGCATCAAACCGGAGATCTCCATCTCTCTCAAATGCATTTCTTTGATTGTAATTCATATCCTTATTTCTCCTTTATACCTGTTCTCTATGCTCTGCCTAGAGTGGGTTATTCGTCCTCTTCGTTGCTTTCTTTCACTACAAATGGGCGCTGTAGACTTTGCTTGAGTGAGATAAGTGTCTCGGTAGAGACCACTCCCTCAATCTGCTGAAGCTGGTCATTGAGGATGTGCATCAGGTGGTCATTATCTCTTGCGTATAGCTTAATGAGCATAGTGTACGGCCCTGTGGTGTAGTGTATCTCTACCACCTCCGAGATCTGCTCCACTTGCTTCACTACCGTGTTGTAGAGTGATCCTCTTTCTAACACGATTCCTACGTACGTGAGGGTCTTGTATCCGAGCGCGTTGTAATTGATGCAGCTTCGTGACCCCTGTAGGATACCGCTACCAATAAGTCTCTGGATACGCTGGTGTATGGCTGCTCTGGATAGATCACACGCCTCTGCAATATCCATATAGGGTCTGCGTGCATCTTCAGAGAGCATGTTGATAATCTTGATATCAATCTCGTCTATCTTCTTCATACCGGTATTATTAAAATGTACGTGCTTGCTAGTGAATTGGACAAAGTGTTTCAGTTCTTCCGACAAAGATAACAAAAAACAAGTCAATTCACAGCACCCAACCGATCTTGTTTGTTAAGGAAGCTGTCGATAGTGATAGATAGAGCTGATGTTGTAGGTACGATGTAGATGATAGAGAGCTAGTGACTTCACTGGTAGCGTCTCCTCTTTGCCCAACATCGGTAGCTGATACATCTTGGTCCGATTCTCTACTGCCGGTCCGGTCCTCCCTTGATCCAACCACGAAAGATAGAGCTTCCGCGTATAGGGGTCTGCACCGATCGTGAGGAAGTAGCCTTGGCGACTATCATACTCGGTACGGCTACCAATCCTAAAATAGAGCTCCGCCTCGGGGGATTGCTCAGAGGAGTTATCTAGCTTCAGTGGGATGCGGTATAAGCTACGCATCTTTGCATCGGAGCCTGTGACAGTAGTGAAGTAGAGGTACCCTTCCTTTGTATCATAGTAGCTCCCTCGACCAATCGATGGGGAGGTCCAAAAGGTAGCAACCACCTTCGACTCCTTGAGGGAGAAAAGGAAGTTCCGCCCATCATTATCGGTAAGCACACGGTAGTCTCCAGCAGCGTTATCGGCTCTGATACCTCCTTTCGAAGCGATTGGTATCGACTTTGCCTTTTCGGATCCATTGCTAAATAGGTAGATATTAGGGTCGTCTCTCAAGACGATGTACGCCTTATCTTCGTATGAAAAAGCAGACCGCAAATAGTTAGAGGAAAGCCCCTGAAGGGGAATCATCTCCTCACTATCAACTCTATTGAGGTAACGGTGTCGACGGGAGTTTATGGCAAAGTAGGTGTTGCCAGCATTGGTGGTACAAGAGCCAGTGACCCATTCGTTGAACTCCTTTGAAGGGAGGATGATAGGGATACTCTTCACCAGGCTAAGGTCGCTCCGTCGGAGGATGGTGAGCCGTGAGGTATGTGGTCCATACTTTCCCTCGGTAAAATCGTACTTTGTCATCAGTGCAAAGTATTTAGACGAGGCGGAGAGATCCATCTCGCAACAGACAGCCAGTGCTGGTACCTCCTTGATCAGCTCCTGATAAATATCACGATCAAGTAGCTTCCCATCGCGGTCTAACAATCGCAAACTAGGGAGCTCCGATACGCCATCAGGGATATTAACGATGATCGAGGAGAGCCCTGCCTCACAGAGGAGCATATACCCCTCGTACCCTGTCAGTGGGCGGGTGGGCTGATCCTCCTTGGGCTTTGGCGTAGGCTTCTCTGGCTCCTCCTGAGGGTTGGGCTTAGGAGGCAAAGGGCTTGGAGCTTCCCCGGTGCCACATGCGACAGCGAGAAAGCTCCAAGCTATTAAACTTAGTAATGTATTCCGAGGCATATTATTTCTTTGCTTCTACCACAAAGATACCCTTATGCCACTTATTACCTACACCTCCGTAGGCCTCCACTGCATCTGCAGGCACTACTAGTCGTGGGTTTTTGCCCTTCAGGTCATCGCTAAAGCCTTGTGGCGTAACCGTTGGAGGGGTCTTACCCAATTCGAGTAGCTTAATATTCACTTGGTAGCCGAATCCATTGTCATCGATCTTCGTGACACTTGGTAGAATGACGGTGGTCAACTGTCCATCCCACCTTGCATTGAAGGCATCCACAGGCACCTCTTTGAGTAATGGGAAGTTGATCTCCTTGAGGCTTGATGCCTTCTTAAAGGCACCTACGCCAATCTCCTCTAGGAGTGGAGCTTCAAACTTCACTAGAGCGCTAAAGCCTTCGAGACCACTTCGGCCAATCTTCTTGAGCTTAGGGAAAATAGCAGTAGTAGTCTGTCTGGCACCATACATTCCCTTCTCTTGAATCTCCACAACACCTGTGCCGATGATCTCCTTGATACGAGGTCTATTATTAAAGGCGTTGATCTTTATCACTGTCACGTAAGGTGGAAGTTCTAGCTTCTCTACAGAGACAGAACCAGAGATCTTTGTCAGTACATTCCCCTCAATTGTAATTCCCTCAGGTAGTGGATAAACATCCTTGCCATTAATGGTAGAGAATTGGTAGGTCTTGGCAAACTCAATGTATTCATCGGCTTTCTCCTCTGGAACGATGAGCGCCTTGCTCATAGGCGTGTCAGCAAAGGCATCCTCTGCCACCTCTGGGATCGTTGCCCCTAGCTCTACCTCTACAAGCTCCGTAGCTCCCTTGAAGGCGCCAGCCTCTATCTTAGTGATAGATGGTGCGTGCACTTTCTTTAGCACCTCTTGCGAAGCAAATACCTCCTTGCCAATCGTGGTAGCTGTCTCTGGAAGGGTGATCTCCTCCTGAAGCAGATAGGCGGGGTAAAGGGTCAAGATGCCCTCAGCAACTGTTATTTGTGGAATCTTTACCCCATTGATTGAGATAAAGTGGTGGGTATGAGCTAGGAGATAGTATTGCTCCTCCTTACCTTCGGGTACAAATAGCTCTTTCTCCTCGCTTGTCTCGGCAAACGCATCTTCAGCAATCACGGGGATAGCCTCTCCAATGGTGAGCTTTAGAAGTCCCGAGCCGGCAAATGCCTTTGGCCCAATCTTCTGCAGGCGCTTACCTGTGATTTCTTTAAGTCCCTTATACCCGGCAAAGACTTCCGCATCCACTTCAGTGATGCGCTTCAGATCTACGATGCCGCTCTTTGGTAGCTCGTTTTCTGGATATACTTTTAAGATACTGTAGGTGTTTTCTACCTCTATTTTACTCTCCTTGTACTTAGGAGTTTGGTCATCGCCAAAGCAAGAAGTGAGACCCAACATCAGTCCCAGTGAAAGGGATGTTGTAAGGATGATCTTTTTCATTTTGTCTATTGGATATTGTAATGATGATTATTGAATAATGGCTGTTGCACGAGGTTGATTGCCTCCGTGCAACAGCCATTATTTTACTTTAGATTGTCAAAGCCGTAGCCCTCCTGCTGAGGAAGTAGGTGCTTTAGTGTCTTTGGAAAGGCAAGGTATGCCTCTGCTACAAGGCCAGTAAGGCGGTTGCCCGAAACTACATAGATAGTGTAGTCGCCACCCTTCTTCTGCACCCTCTCTGGGAGCTGCCCCGAAAGGTTGTTGTTGCTAAGATCTACCCAGAAAAGCTCTGGTTGCTCTGCACCTGCTAGCCCGCTAGGGATAGTTCCCGATAGTCGGTTGCTGCCAAGGTATAGAGTGTGTAGATTGCGAAGCTTGGTGAGGCTTGTTGGAATTTCTCCAGTGAGCTCATTACGCTCTAGGCTTAGCTGTAGTAGATTCTCGAGCTGACCAAGTGAGCTTGGAATCTCTCCTGATAGGCGGTTGTTGCTCATCCAAAGCTCCTTAAGGCTGGTGAGTTGGCCGATGCTAGCAGGGATATTGCCAGTAAAGTGGTTGTCACCAAGTGATAGATACTCAAGCTGACCAAGCGAACCAAGACTCTCAGGAAGTACCCCACTAAAGTTACAGCCATAGAGAGCTAGGTACTTAAGGTTGGCAAGGTCGCCGACACTGCTAGGTAGCTCGCCACTCAGGTTTTGGTGAGAGAGGTCCAACACTGTAAGTGACTTAAGGGCACCTATGGTCTTAGGTAGCTCACCAGTAAGTCGATAGTTATTAGGCTTGTGATCCTTGGCACTCTCCATATTGCCGTCCCATGTGCAAGTAAGCTCGTATGGGCTAGTGCGTAGGTCGAGGGTATCTAGCTGTGAGAGTTGTCCAATCTTATCAGAAAGGAGACCTGTCAGCGAGGTGTACCCAAGACGCAATGAGCGGAGCGACTGTAGGTCGTAGATGCCATCAGTGATCTCCCCTTTGATCCCACTATTATATTGTAGGTGGAGGGCTTTGAGGGCGGTGAGCTTGCCGATGCTTTGTGGAAGCTCGCCTTGAAGGTTGTTAGCTCCTAAGTAGAGAGCTACCACACGTGGTTGCCCCGCTACCTCTGCTACAGAGACACCTTCCCACTCAGCTACTGGAATCTCAGATAGCCAGCCACTGCTCTTAAACCACTCCTCACCACCAAGGGCTTGGTATAGGTCAATAAGTGCTAGGCGGTCACTCTCAAGAGAACCGATAATAGTAGCGTCGTTGGCCACAAGAGTGGTATTGCTGCTGTTAAGTGCCACAGGAGCATCAAGTGCACTGTTCTTGCAAGAAGAAAGACCTCCGATTAAGAGGATGGCTAATGATGCAAGAATCATTGGTGCAAGTTTTTTAGTATTCATACGTTTATAGTTATTAAATGGATAATTACCGTTTGGGATGAGAGTTTGCTTCATTTGGGGAAGCCCCCTCATCACTGCGTGCAAAGATACTATTTTCCTCCTACTTATCCAAGTAATTATACGGCTTCAATCCTGGGTTACGCATTAGAAAGATCTTATCATGAATGACCTCCCCCTCGTGGAAGGTCAGACGGATCATAGCCCCTAGTCGAGGCTCGTAGAGCCGATGACTAGGGGACCAAAAACCCGAACCACCCCTACCATTCGACCCCTTGTGGGTCGGACAACACATTCTAGGATTAATCTGATGCGGTTGTCCGACCCGCAAGGGGTCCTGGGATAGGGGGGATGACGTTGATCCCCCGGTCGTTCGGGGGCCTAGCCCCCTCCGACTCGGGGGCTAGGATCCGTCGGACCTCTGCCGAGGTCCTTATTCATAGACACTCCGCTAAAAACCATACGGCGTGAACTTTCTAATGCGTAACCCCTGACCTCCATAATTGTGGAGGTGGCTTTCGTATCGAGTTTGCTTTTAGATGAGGCAGTTATTGGTGTCGAGGGAGGCCATTGCTGTGATATTGACGATGTCCTTGACCCCGGCGTCGTGGTCGGCAAAGTAGATCGGCTTGGCGAGCCCGATCTGGATTGGTCCAATCACGTCCTCTGCGATATCTAGGTGCTTGAGTAGCTGATAGCAAGCGTTGGCAGCGGAGAGGCGAGGGAATATCAGTACATTGGCAGGCTCGCCTTTGATGCTGTTATTGGGGTAGAGCTGGTCACGCCGCTGGAAGTTGAGTGCGGTCTGTAGCTGCATCTCTCCATCCACCTTGATGTGTGGGTGCTCCTTATGAAGGATCTCTACCGCCTTGCGCGCCTCCACGGACGATTCGGCATCGGTGCTACCGAAGTCGGAGAAGCTCACCATAGCAATCACTGGCTTGATGCCGAAGCAACGCACCTTTTCAGCCGCTAGAAGAGCAATGTCCACGAGGGTCTCTGCCTTGAGGTTTTGATTGATCAGCGTATCGGCGAGGAAGAGCGGTCCACTCTTCATCATCACTAGGTGCATCGTGGCAAAGTGCTGATGACCAGGTGCGATTCCCACGGTGTCGCGGGCGACGTTGGCGAGGTAACCGTAGTTGGAGTAGAGCCCTGTGATGAGGCTATCGGCATCACCACACTGCACCATCATCATACCGAAGTAGTTGGGGCCAAACATCTTGTCTTTCGCCTCACTGAGGTTGCCGCCCTTACGCCAGTTTTGCTCGGTGTAGCGTAGGGCATACTCTTCGCGCTTCTCCTTCCATTCGTCGCTATGCTGATTGATGATCTGAATGGTAGAGAGGTCGAGGTCATGCTCTTTGGCAATCTGCTGAATCACCACAGGATCGCCCAGTACAATGGGTCGGGCAATCTTGAGATGTGCTGCCTCTGTTGCTGCACGGAGTACCAATGGATTCTCCCCAGCGGCGTAGATCATCCGCTTTGGTGCCTTTTGTGCCGATTCGTGGATACGTCTCAATAGGTGACTCATGCCACCTGTGCGTGTGGCAAGTTCCTGCTCATACGCCTCCCAGTCGGTGATCTCCTTACGGGCTACTCCTGTGCGGATCGCTGCTTTGGCTACCGCCATAGAGACGCGAGTAATCAGACGAGGGTCCACTGGCTTAGGGATGAAATAATCGGGACCGAAGTGAAGAGGCATGTGCCCGTATGCACTGGAGACCTCATCGGGCACTGGCTCCTGGGCGAGGTCGGCAATAGCAATGGTGGCCGCCAACTTCATCTCCTCATTGATCGCCGTCGCTCTCACGTCGAGGGCACCACGGAAGATGTAGGGGAAGCCGATGACATTATTGATCTGATTAGGATAATCGGACCGACCGGTAGCCATCAGCACGTCGGGGCGTGCCTCCTTAGCCTCCTCATAGGTGATCTCGGGCTCGGGATTGGCAAGAGCAAAGACCACAGGGTTGGGTGCCATAGAGCGTACCATCTCCTGAGTGAGCAGACGTGGTTGGGAAAGGCCGAGGAATAGGTCGGCTCCCTTGATTGCGTCGGCTAGGGTGTAGATCCCCTCTCGGTCGGTGGCAAAGAAAGCTTTACGCTCATCGAGGTTGGGGCGATCTTTGCGGATCACTCCCTTGGAGTCGATCATCACGATATTCTCTAGCTTGGCACCAAGTGCGAGATACATCTTGGTACAAGACTGTGCCGATGCCCCTGCACCGCTCACCACGATTCGGGCCTCCTCTATCTTTTTCCCAGCTATCTTGAGGGCATTGAGCATACCAGCAGCTGAGATGATGGCGGTGCCGTGCTGGTCGTCGTGCATCACAGGGATATCCAGTGACTTCTTTAGCTCCTCCTCAATCTCGAAGCACTCGGGTGCCTTGATATCCTCTAGGTTGATGCCTCCAAAGGTTGGGGCGAGGGAGCGAACCACCTCTATGAACTTCTTGGGGTCCTTTTCATCCACCTCTAGGTCAAAGACATCAATGCCGGCATAGATCTTGAAGAGCAGTCCCTTGCCCTCCATCACCGGCTTTCCGGCCATTGCCCCGATATCTCCTAGCCCGAGCACGGCGGTGCCATTGGAGATGACCGCCACCAGATTTCCCTTGGCAGTGTAGTCGTAGGCACGCTCTGGGTCGGCCTCAATATCTTTACAAGGAACCGCTACCCCTGGGCTGTAGGCAAGGGTGAGATCCTGCTGCGTATTGTGCGACTTCGTTGGCCGCACCTCAATCTTGCCAGGCTGTGGGAGTGCGTGATACTCCCTTGCTGCGGCTTCTAGTTTCTTATCCATATTCGTCTTTATTTGGTGGGTTGTACTTACTTCTTATCCTTATTATTGTCGTCAGAGGTCTCGGTAGGCTTATCTTCCTGCTCCTTCTGTAGTCCCTCTTTCTCCAGTTTCTTTTGTTCCTCTGCTTGGAGCTCCTTCTCTCGTTGCTTCTCGGCCTTTTTCACCGCTTGCTTTTCGTGCCACTCCGCTGCCTCCTCTTGCCGCTTCGCCTTCTCCGCACCTTTCGGGTGCTGAGACTTGTACTCTGGCGGAATAGTTCGCTCCGTGCCATCACGAGTTGCCATATAGTGTGGTGAGAGTAGCTCAAGGTCGCGCTCCCTGCAGACATCCTGTATATGCCCCCGAATCTCTGAGTAAATGGTGGCTTGTGCATTGGCCTCTGTGGTATAACCATTGACAAGGTAGACCACATAATTATCATTAAAGCCGGCTTGTAGTACAAAGGGCTTGGGAGCTTTGAGGATGCGGTCGCAGCGACCGATTGCCTCTAGCATCGCCTCCTCTACCTCTTGCCAGGCAATTTCAAAGCCAAAGGTTACCTCGGTAGAGAGAATAAGCCCCTTGCTCTCTGCTAGCGAACTATAATTGATGGTGGCAGCGGTGAGGATCTTAGAATTGGGTATGGTGATCTCCTCATTCGTTACCGTCCGCAGTCGTGTCACCAACATATTTTTCTCCAATACATCGCCCGTCACATCCTCTATCTTGATCCTATCGCCCACTCTGAAAGGTCGCATATAGGTGATCACAATCCCGGCAATCATATTGGCAATCGCACTAGAGGAGCCGAAGGAGACCAACACGCCGACAAAGACCGAGATGCCATTGAAGGCGGGTGAGCCAGACCCTGGCAGATAGGGGAATATCAATATAAGGAAAAAGGCAATCAGTAGGATGCGGATAATGGTGTAGGTGGGCTTGGCAAACTCTGGGTGGAACCCTGGAATCCGCAACTTGGCGAGCTCTATCTCGGTAAAGAAATACTTCGCTAGCTTGCTCAGCAGCCGCATCACAAGGTAGATGACGATGATAAAGAAGAGGTTGGGCAGGTAATTCCACACCGCCATACCGAGGTCGCGAACTGGTGTGAGGAGGGTATGCGAAAGCTTACTCGACCAATCCCTAGAGAAGGGGAAGAGGTTGAAGATAATTGGTACCGCTACAATGATTGCCGCTACAATTAATACTATTCTTAGGAAGTTGATTACATACTCTAGGAGTCGCACTTCCTGGACTTTGGAGATGATGGTGTAGTCTTTGTACCGCCAGTCCTTAAGCCACTTATCTCGATTGACCTCTACCATTAACTTGAGCCAACGTATCACCCTTTTGATGATGCGGATTAGCGCCACCGTACCAAAGATGTAGAGTACTAAGAGCCCGAGGCGCTTCAGCAGTCGGGAGGTGCTAAACTCATCATTAGCCCTATGGAGAGCTTCTGTAAGTGCCGTGCTGTACTCCTCTGCAAGTGCTTGGATAGTGGTGTCGTGCCAAAAGGCTTCATTTTGCGTGACCGTCATCAAGATGCGATCTTCGTAGCTAATATCGGCATAGTCGTGGTCGTAGGTGACGGTGAGTGTATCCTCGGATCCAAAACCATACTCATAGAGGGAGTGCAGCCGCTCTTGGATATTCTTGGCTCTGTAGGCGGGGCCGTACGACCCTACCCGTATGTAGAGGGTAAAGAGGGTATCCTTTACCAGTCCCACTACAGGGTAGCCCACGGCATGTTGTCTCAATGAATCAAGCCGAGCACTCTTATCCTTTTCGTATTTTGATTGGTTCTCCTCTAGTAATCCCAGCTGACGCTCTATTGCTAGTCTTTTGATCTCATCAGAAGTCTTGAGGTTAGCCAACTGCTGTTCGAGGTTGATCTTCTGTAGGGAGTCCACCTTTCGGAGCGAATCAAGCGTGGTTACCTGTTGCTTTAGGCTGAGGAGTAACTGGTCATTGACTGTTTCTTTGGCAGCAATGCTATCCATCGCCACATCTAGTGTGGTCGGCTCTTGTGCCGAAAGGGAGAGAAGTCCTCCGCATAGGAACCCCCACCATAGCATGATCATCAATCTTCTATTCATATCTTATCGTCTCTTTGGTAGTGGGCGAAAAGGTTGTAGCGCCAATGTAGTCTTGCCAAAAAGTACCTCCTCACCGCTGGCCGTCACTTGCAACTTACCCCCATCGGCATAATCTATCTTCATGAGCCCCAGCATTATCATCTGATAGATATACTCCCGCCACGCTAGTGCCGAGAGGTCGCGTCCTACGCCATAAGTAGGGAGTGTGTGGTAGCCCATCGTGAGGAGCAACCGCTTTTGGGAGCCCCTCAAAATATCTATCAGCATCTCCACCCCCACCTGAGCACCCGTACGCACCACTGCGCTCATCGCCTTCTGTGCGATCACCGTGCCATCCATAGTCTGTCGCTTTGGCATCAGACAGACATCGCACTTGCCACAATGATCCTCTGCCTCGGCACCGAAATAGCTGAGCAATACCTTTCTCCGGCAGATATTGCCCTCACAATACCGCTTCATGTACTCCATCTTGGAGCGGTTGAGGTCTTGCATCGGCGTATCTTGTATCATCCTTTGTAGCACAAAGATATCGGCATAGGAGTAGAAAAGGAGGGCATCGGCCCTTTTGCCATCACGCCCCGCCCTACCTATCTCCTGGTAGTAGCTCTCAATATTCTTGGGCATATTGTAGTGGATCACCCACCGCACATCGGGCTTATCGATGCCCATGCCAAAGGCCACAGTGGCGCAGACAATATCCACTTGCCCCATCAGGAAAAGGCGATGTACCATATCCCGCTCCCCCGCTCCCATCTGAGCGTGGTAGTAGAGGGCTTTGAACCCCTTATCATTGAGGTACCTCGAGAGCATCTCCGTATCATCTCGCTTGGTGCAGTAGATGATGCCCGAAGCGTGTGCCTCTCGCCCCTCAATAAACATCAAGATCTCCCGTAGCTTCTCCTGCTTCTTCAGTCCCCGACGGATTTCTAGGTAGATATTGGGGCGGTCGAAGTCGCCAATCGTCACGATCGGCTCTCTGAGATGTAGCTGTAGGAGGATATCCTTTTGCGTCGCTGGATCGGCTGTGGCGGTGAGGGCGATGATAGGGGTCTCGGGGAATAGCTCTTTCATTACCCCCAGCTGGGCATACTCCGGACGGAAGTCGTGCCCCCACTGACTGATGCAGTGTGCCTCGTCCACTGCTACCAGAGAAATCTTGGCCTGCTTCACCAGGGACATACCACTGGCACTCATCAAGGTCTCGGGACTCATATAGAGCAACTTCAGCTGCCCTCGGGCAAGTGCCATAGAGACGCTATTGCGGTACTCCTGCGTCACGCTACTATTGATGGTGGCGGCTGCAATGCCCCGCTCTTGGAGTGCCAATACTTGGTCCTTCATCAAGGCAATCAATGGGGAGATGACTAGTGCACACCCCCCCATCATCATCGCTGGTAATTGGTAGCAGAGCGACTTGCCACCCCCTGTGGGGAGTACCACCAATTGGTCGAAGCCCTGAATCACATTCCCCACCACCTCCTCTTGGTGTGCTCGGAAATGGTCGTAACCAAAATATCGTTTGAGTGCCGCCTCCATTTAGCCTCCCTATAGCTTTGTACGTAATACCTCCTTCAGAAGTTGCAGTGCCTCTTCTGCTACCGCATTGATATTTTGCTCTCGACCACGGTTCATAGCTTGAAAAAAGAAAGCTGCCCTCCGTTCGCCCGAGGCACAAGCGATCCAGGCACCACAAGGGAGCATCCCTTCGCTACTCGAGGGACCACACACCCCCGTGGTGGAAAGAGCAAAGTCGGCGCCGAAGCGATCCGCTGCCGCCCGAGCCATAGCTATCGCACACCGCTCGCTAACCAGTCCGTCGGTGAGCTCCTCCTCTGGTACCCCCAAAACATGGATCTTCGCCTCACGGGTGTAGGCAACCACCCCTCCGCGGTACCACTCCGAGGCCCCTGCCACCTGGGTGAGGAGCGAAGCGATCCGCCCACCAGTGCAGCTCTCGGCCGTGGCTAGCGTGGCACCTCGTTCCTTCAGAAGCTCTGCCACCTCCTTGTAAAGTCGCTCTACCTGTCCCATCACTCAGATGACTACTTTGGAGAAGGGGGCATCGGCCATACTGCTGCTTGCCCCACTGGCAAATCGGTAGGCTCCTGCCATCGCCACCATCGCCGCATTGTCTGTGGTGTAGGCGAATGGCGGAATAAAAGCACGGCTACCACTTCGCTCGCCATAAGCCACCATCGCATCACGCAGAGCGGAATTAGCAGAAACACCTCCTGCCACCGCTACCTCCTTGATTCCTAGATCCTTGGCGGCACGAGAGAGCTTTTTCATCAATATCTCCACAATTGTCCGCTGAAGCGAGGCACAGAGGTCGGCCTTATTGTTTTCCACAAAGTGCGGATCCTTCGCCAGTTCGTCACGGAGCTTGTAGAGGAAGGAGGTCTTGAGCCCGCTAAAGCTATAGTCGTAGCCGGCTATCTGTGGCTCGGCAAAGGTGAAGGCAAAGGGGTCGCCCTCGTTACCCAATTTATTGATCACAGGGCCACCAGGGTAGCCGAGTCCCATCACCTTGGCACACTTGTCAAACGCCTCGCCCGCAGCATCGTCGATCGTCTTGCCGATGATCTCCATATCAAGGGGAGAGCGAACCAACACAATCTGCGAATTGCCACCCGATACCAGTAGGCAAAGGAAAGGAAAGTGGGGCACCTCACGCTCCACCTCTCCCTCTTGGATAAAGTGGGCCAGGACATGCGCCTGCAGATGGTTCACATCTACCATGGGTATCTTGAGCCCTTCCGACAATCCCTTGGCAAAGGAGGTGCCCACCAACAGGCTCCCCAGCAAACCAGGGCCACGGGTGTAGGCGATCAGATCGAGATCCTCCGCCCTCAGCTCCGCCCGCCGAAGCGCCTCACTCACCACCGGCACCACATTCCGAAGGTGGGCACGGCTCGCCAGTTCGGGCACCACACCCCCATACGCCTCATGTACCTTTTGGCTCGCAATCACATTGCTCAGTAGCCGATTACCCCTCAGTACCGCCGCACTCGTATCGTCGCACGAGCTCTCGATGCCCAATACCACCAACTCCCCATTTATCTCGTAATTTCCTTCCATACTCATTATATATGTAGATACCTCCACAAAGATAACAATTTCACTACCCAATCACAACCCTCCGCCTCCAGAGGTGACGCATTGGAAGTTTAGTCAATAGATGTTAGATTTGATTGAATATACTCTCTATAAGGACATAAGAGCACCCTGGCGGGTGCTTTTTTGGGAACCATCTCGGAGAGGTCCTGAACCATAGACACTCCACTGAAAACCATTCGATAAGACCTTTTTAATGCGTAACCCCTAGGGTATCTAAGGTGAGGAGATTGTTACACGGTGTTCATTATTAACATCCACGGACAAATCCATACCACAAATAAGGGGGCAGATGCTTTTCGTACAACAGCCTAAAAAAAACAACAGCTAAGTGGTCAAAAGTTTAGTTGCAACAAAGCAAATGCTTAGTTGCAACTCGGCATTTGCTTTGTTGCAACTCGCTGATCGCTTAGTTGCAACTCAGTTTTCGACTTTATATGTTGCTGAATATCAGTTTGTTAAAAATGGGCTTTTGAGCCAATACTTTCTCCTATTTTATAGGGGTTATTAACTTATGAATATACTCCTAATGCGTCACCCCTGTGGGAGTTGGCTAGTGCGTAGTGTGTGGGGTGAGGGTAAGGGATAGTTGTTATATAGCATAAGGGGAATTGGGGTGAGGTGGTGGTATTATCTGTATCTTTACGGTGCGATTATAGTATTAACCACTGGAGGCATAGGAAATGCAAAATTATAAGGACTTCTGTAGGAGGGCGATATCGGTCTTTAATCAGGCGATTGAGGAGTATCATGTGAGGGATAATGTGGATGCAAAGGTCAATAACCCTTACCCCTTTAAGTCGATTGAATACTATCTATACCTTAAGTGCTGGGTGGATACGATCCAGTGGCACTTGGAGGATATCATACGTAATCCAAATATCGACCCTGAGGAGGCGCTTAAGATCAAGCGTCGGATGGATCGATGCAATCAAGACCGTACCGACTTGGTGGAGCTGATTGATAGCTATTTCCTTGACCTTTTCTCGGGGGTGAAGGTACTGCCGGAGGCGACGATCAATACGGAGAGTCCGGGTTGGGCTATTGACCGCCTGAGTATCTTGCAGCTTAAGATCTACCACATGAGGGTGGAGACGGAGCGTGCTGGCATCTCGGAGGAGCAGCGTATCACGGTGCGTGCTAAGCTCTCGGTATTGCTACAGCAGAATGACGACCTTTCCCAGGCTATTACTACCCTCTTGGAGGACATGGCGGAGGGGCGGAAGTATATGAAGGTCTACAAGCAGATGAAAATGTACAATGACCCAACGCTCAATCCGATCCTCTATTCTCAAAACTAATTCATCAGTAAATACAAACAAAGTGGCACCATCGCTTATGCGACGGTGCCACTTATTGTTGTATGAGGTGAAATTACTCTATTACGATGATGAGGGAGCGGTCGGTAGGTGCCCAGTCGTAGATAAACTTGGAGTGACTGGTGGCGTTGCGGACACACATGTGGGAGCGTGGGGTGGTGCCGAGTGACCAACTGTATTCCGAGGGCTTGGCATTGCGTCCGTTGGCGGGCACCCCATGGATATAAGCACCGTTGGTAAACCTATTCGCCCAAGGGGCATAGCCGGCTATCTCCGAGCTACCATCGTGTGTGTAAAACATCTTGGCTTTCTTTTGCTGGAGTAGGAATATCCCGAGTGGGGTCTCCATCTGGTAGGGAGGTTGCTTCTTACCTGTGGTGGCGGGGTTGGTGCTTCTTATCAGCCACTTGCCTCGCTCTTGACGCTCCACCGTCGCAATGTTTTGGTCGCCTCGATCCACAAAGATAACGTGCTCAAATTGTACCTCTCCCTCCAACTTCCTCAGATATCGCTTAGGGATCCAATAACTGCCCATGGAGCCTTTGAGCGGAGTGATTTGGTAGTAGCTTCCAATTGAATCAATCAGGTGAGTGAGCCAGCCATCTCGGCCATAGATAATCGGTTGGGTAGTGTCATTGGGTAGGTAGAGTGGGGCAGATTGGTATCGCTCTACCCCGAGCGTATCGGATACTCTACGGTACTCATTGCGTCGGTAATTCTGCACCGTTGGTGCTTCTCCGTGACCATTGCGGTAATTCTCTATCACCGCCCACTGACCGATTTCCTCAGCCAGATTCTCCACGTAAGCCAGTTTGGCTCTAAACTGATCTAGCTTAATGCTCCTCACAGTATCTTTATAATCGTAGGTGGGGGCGAGGTAATACTCCTCAAAAAGTAGCTCTTCCCGCAGCTCTATATCCTCGCTAGTGAGTGTGTCGGGCTCTTGGGCTACCGCCTCTTCAATTGCTATCGCAGCTTCTATAGGCAAGGGCTTCGCTTGCTCCTCGCCTTTGCTCTTAGTTTGGCAGGCTATGAGTAGTAGGGCTGCTAGCAGGGTACCTACTAGGTATCTCCATTTATTCATATTATTATTATTATTCTATCAAGTTGCTTATCTCTCTAATTCTAGGCAAATATAATCAATTAACCCATTTCGCCTAGCCCGCAACCCAGTTTTGAAGTGAATCGAAGATGGATAATTGATAGATATTGATTACATTTGCGTCGTTTTCTGAATAAAACTAATAGGCTGAACAATGAAAATGAATAAGAAAATTAATGGGATTGTCCTGAGCCTTTTCCTTGCCATAGGGCTCTCGCTCTCAGGCTGTATCAAGCCAGAGGCACCTAATGCCGAAGCAGATATTGAGAAGTGCATCATGGGGCAAGACCTACTCTTTAGAGATATTCATATCACCAATAACACGGTTGAGATCACGGTCAATAGCTGGGTGGACGTGTCAAAGTTGGCACCAGTATTTGTTATTACCGATAAAGCGACCATTGCCCCTGAGAATGGCTCTATTAGAGATTTTACCAAACCACAAATCTATCGGGTAACCTCTGAAGATGGTAAGTGGAGCAAAGATTACACAGTTACTGTCAAGAAGCCTTCAATTCTTGAACAACCTATTTGGACCTATAGCTTTGAGGGGTACGAGACTGATCCATATCCTATTCTACAGGAGCTAGATGAAAAGGGAAATGTTACTCTTGAATGGGCAAGTGGCAATTATGCTGTATTCTTAATGAGTGGGAAAGACTTCTACGTTACTCAAGACCCTGAGGGATACAAGGGAAATGCCGCCAAGCTACAGACCAAAAGCACCGGTTTCTTTGGCAGAATCGCCAAAAAACCTATTGCGGCTGGAAGCGTCTTTATGGGGGCTATGGATACTAAGATAATGGCCTCTAAACCTCTTGAGGCAACTCACTTTGGAGTGCCATTCCTGCAGGAGCCTCATCTCTTTGAAGGTTATTACAAGTACACCCCAGGCGAGAAAGTAATTAATTCTGCAAGTAAGGTGGTGGAGGGTAAGGTGGATAACTTCAGTCTTTACGCTGTATTCTTCGAGACCACCAATGAGATTCAGTGGCTTGATGGCACAAATGTACAGGATAGCCCTCAGCTGATATCTGTGGCAAAAGTGACCGAGCGAAAGGTGAGTGATAAGTGGGTGAAGTTTGAAGTGCCCTTTGAGATGCAGGAGGGCAAATCGATTGATCCCGTGAAGCTAAAGGCTGGTAAATATAGCTTGGCGATCGTAGCCTCATCGAGCGAAAATGGTGCTCACTTTGAGGGTGCTGTGGGCAGTACCTTGTGGATTGATGAACTGCAAATTTTCTGTAAGTAACTTATGAGACGTATTATATATGCTGCGATAGTAATCGCACTTGGAGCTACTATGCTCTCTGCTCAAAGCAATAAAGATGGCTTCATCCGGACTAAAGATGGCTTTGAATTTGAGCTAAAAGCGGCCATCAACTTTATCGGAGGGGCTGCCCCAATGGATATCCCTCAGGAGGTCCGTTCGATTGACTCGTACAATCCTACTTTCGGAGGCTCCTTTGAGGGAGTGGCAACGAAGTGGTTTGGCGATTCTTATGGAGTGCCTGAGTGGGGTATCTCTGCAGGATTAAAGCTGGAGAATCGAGGAATGAAGACACAAGTGACCACTAAGAGCTTCCACACCTCCGTGACGATGGACAATGCTGGAGTAGAGGGCTACTGGACCGGTGAAGTGGTGATGGAGTATAGCTCTAACCTGCTCAGCTTGCCTCTGCAAGCTCACTATCGCTTCAATCGCAATTGGAAAGTGCGTGGGGGGCTCTACCTCGGTTATCAGATCGATGGAAAGTTTAGCGGAATGGTTCAGAACGGCTATCTCCGTGATGGCACACCAGTAGGGGAGAAGCTGATTATGGAGCAACCATCGCTCTATGACTTCTCAAGCAATATGCAGAGGTGGCAGTGGGGCGGTGTGCTCGGCTTTTCGTGGCGTGCCTATCGGCACTTCCACATCAATGCCGACCTCAATTGGGGCTTCTCTCAAGTCTTTAAGCGAAACTTTACCGCTATCAACTACGCGATGTATCCTATTTACCTACAAGCTGGCTTTGGCTACCAATTCTAGCCACCCTCAATAGTATGCTAATAAAAAAGGACCCCCGCAAGGAGGTCCTTTTTTTATTGCCACAATCCATAGTATCCGACCCGTCCGACTCGTCTGACTTGTCCGACCTGTCCGATAGAGCCACCTCAAAAATATAGAGGTGCCCTCTTTAGATTGTTGAAGTGGGATCAGAGCTGCAGGCCAAAGCCCACGCTCTCCACTATCTTCTTGATGCTGTTAGGCGTGATGGTTGCTTCATCGTACTGTACCTCTACAGTGCCAGTCTCGTGGTTGGCCTTTACCGATTTAATTCCTCGCGACACCCTTAGTGCCTCCTCAATCTGCTGAGCACAATGCCCGCACTTCATTCCTCTTACCTCAAAAGTCTTAGTCTCAATCATCTTTTATCTCCTCATATTCTACATACTCCCCGCCTTCAAGGTCCAGCGAGGCATTATCTATCATCTCTACACTCGAGGGGGCATCGTCCGTCCGTCTTCGTACCCGCTCCCGACGAGCTCTCTCCTCCTCGGCACTCTTCTGTGCCTCTTTATAGTGCTTCTTCAGCTTATAGACAGAGAGGAGTGCTCGCCGATATTTGATAGCAAATATCACTATCAATATCAGCGGTAAAAGTAATATGAACTGAAGCAAGTCGCTCATCGTATTACTCCTCTAGCTCCATTGAGTGATCCACCCAGATAAGGTTGTTCACCCTCACACCTACATTCATCGCCTCCGTCACAAAGCGAGCACGCACCTCCTCAGGTAGCTCCTTCGTGCGTGAGAGGATCCAGCACTGCTTGGTATTGCGACCCACCACTAGGGCATACTCATAATCCCCCTCAATGGCGATCACATTGTAGCCCGAGAAGATTGGGCCAAAGTAGCTTATTTCCAAAGCTGCCGTATTAGGGTCACCGACAAACTGTGCTACCGCCTCAGAGCGTACCCACTGCTCCTTTTTGTAGTTGTAGCCAGAGTTGATCATCTGTACCCTGCCATCCTCCATCACGTTGTACTCAGCCGTGACATCGCTCAGGTTTCGCTCCCAGCGGTTATCCAGTCGAGCCACCTCGTACCACTTCCCTAGGTATTGCTCTAGGTCAAAAGGAGTGACAGGCTCAGCATTCTTAGGGATCGAGTGTTTCCGACGGTAAAAGGCCGTGAATACTGTAGTCGCAGCAGCACCTGCAAGTGCAATCAAGCCACCTTTGATCAGATTAGCTACTAGCTGGTCATTTGATTTCTTCCTCTCAAACATATCTTTTTCTCTTTAATATGGTCCTTTATTATCTATACAACAAGCATAGGTAAGCCAAAGTTGCCTAGCCTGTCGCTTTTACCTTTTATTTAGAATACTATTGACTACCCTTATGCTACTGATCAGCTTCCCTCTTCCTGAAAGGATGTCAATATTCCATACATGAGAGCTTCGCCCTCGGTGGATGATCTTTCCCACCGCTGTGACCGTGTCTCCCACGTGTGCCGAACTGATGTGATTGCCACTCACCTGCATCCCCACCTGTATCTCATTTTCCTGAAGAAGTAAGAGCGAACCATACCCTGCTGCCGTCTCTGCAAGTGCTAGCGTTGCGCCACCGTGCAGAATGCCCATAGGTTGCTGCGTACGTCCATCCACCGGCATGGTACACTCCACATACCCCTCCTCAAGTCGGGTGCAACGTATCCCAAGCGTCCCCATCAAGGTATTGCCCTCCATCATCTGATTGAGGAGCTCTACGCTGAGGTCCCCCACATTATCGGGCTTAGGCTGTAGGATAAATTTATTCAGTAGGTGGCTAATACCATCACTATTGTTGCTCGTTGTCACATAGTCGGCAGAGCGCTTTACCGCCTCCGTCGCATTGGCCATCGCCACGCCTAGTCCTGCCACCTGTATCATCCCAAGGTCGTTGTAGCTATCACCCACCGCGATCAATTCGCTTCTGTCAATGCCCAACTCCTCAAGAAGAAACTCAATGGTCGACCCTTTGTCTACCCCGCGAGGCACCACATCGAGGAAGTGCTCATTGGTGAGGAAAAAGTTGAGTTGTTCGCCATAGTAAGCCTCCATCTCCTCCTTAATCTGGTAGAGGGCATGGGTGTTGTCGCTCGTGATGGCTAGTTTCAGAGGGTCACTTATAAGTCCCTCAAGTAGATGAGGCACCCCCCTGATCGGCATACCACCATCCACCCGTTGCTCCTCTAGTACGTAGTGGTCGTCGGGTGTTTCACTCACAATCATCTGCTGTTCATAGCTAAAGATGGTGAGTTCTGGACGTTTCTTCACCTCCTCATAGAGGTGAGGCAGTAACTTCTTGGGGATAGCACGACGAGCCAAAATCTTCCCATCACCCAAGGAGGTGAGCTTACCCCCATTGTACGAAAGGATATAGCCACCATAGTGATCCAGTCGCAGCGTTTTGGCTATCGCGCGGCAACCAAAGGTAGGGCGACCACTTGCCAGTACCACCTTCACGCCTAGCTCTTGGATCGCCATCACCGAACTGATCGTACTGGGCAGAAGTCGCTTTTGGTCATCTACCAAGGTGCCATCAAGATCCAGTGCCACCAACTTATAGGGGATCTCTCTTTGTGTCATAGTTACGTGGTCTTTAGAGTGAAAGCATCGCAAGAGCCTGGACCATTGCGGGGTCTACTGACTTGTCATCCTTGATGGCACGGCTAAATGGCACGTGGACTAGCTCGTCATTGACAATCCCGATCATCACATTACGCTGACCATCGAGGAGTGCCTCCACCGCTGCCACGCCCATACGGCTTGCCATAATACGGTCTTCGGCACAGGGGCTACCACCTCGTTGCATATGCCCGAGGATAGAGACCCGCACATCGTACTCTGGGTGGCTCTCCTGAAGGCGTTTCGCCACTCCCATAGCTCCGCCTGTCAACTCGCTCTCGGCAACCAGTACGATACTACTATTCTTACTCTTACGGAAGCCATTGGCAATCATCTGCGTGATCTGCTCCTCCGCCTCGTGCACCTCGGGGATAATCGCCACCTCTGCACCCGAGGCAATCGCCCCATTGAGTGCCAAGAAGCCAGCATCACGCCCCATCACTTCCACCACAAAGAGGCGGTCGTGTGAGGAAGCGGTATCACGAATCTTATCCACTGCGTCCATAATGGTATTGAGGGCTGTGGCGTAGCCAATGGTGCGGTCGGTACCGCAAAGGTCATTGTCAATAGTGCCAGGGAGCCCCACAATTGGGAAGTTGAACTCCGCTGCAAAGAGCCTTGCCGCCGTCAGTGTGCCATCTCCGCCAATCACCACTAACGCATCGATGCCCGCCCTACGCATATTATCATAGGCGAGAGCACGCCCCTCAGGCGTCTTAAATTCATCGCAGCGTGCGGTCTTCAGTATCGTGCCACCACGCTGAATGATATTGCTCACATTCTCCGTGTGAAAGTCTACAATCTCATTATTCATCAGCCCTTTATAGCCACGATAGATACCTTTCACCTCCAGTCCCTTGTAGATAGCAGTACGTGTGACTGCCCGAATGGCAGGATTCATCCCTGGTGCATCACCGCCCGAAGTCAATATGCCAATGCACTTCAATTCGTATCCTTCAAACATATCTTCCATAACAATCTTCAATCCCTAATCAAAATAATCAATCTCCCAAACCCCTCTCAACAAAGATACAAAAAAGCCATATAACCCGATAACCCCTGCCCGCCACCACACGATTCCATCTGTCACCTAATATGCTGGTGGCGGAGATCGGGAGGAGGCTGTTGCATGGAGTCCGACTCGTCTGATTTGTCTGACCTGTCCGACTTGTCTGAAAAGGCACCGCCTAAAACCTCCATGCTAGTAGGGCAAAAGTTGAGATGCAACTAAGCAATCGGCGAGTTGCAACAAAGCATTTGCTGAGTTGCATCTCGCCGATTGCTTAGTTGCATCTCGGTAGGCGCATTTGTATAGTCTTGATTTACAGCTAGTTGTAAAGGTGGTTTTAGTGACCCTATTTGAGCCATTTTCCCCACCTTGTTTAGCAGGTTGGGACGACGATAAGTGGCCTTGTCTTCTTGCCCTTTTGACTAATACTAGCTAAGCATATTAGATCATTATACTTCTTATGTGACTCGTCCGCATCTTTCAGCAATAATTTGAACGAGATATACGGAAAAAATAGTAACTTTGCGTGCAAGTTGTACCTAATAAAAATAGAAGGAAGTATGGCAAAAGTACTCAATCAAGTTTCTCATACCTTTGGAGAATATCTACTTATACCAGGGTTAACCACTGAGCAGTGCACCCCTGAGAATATCAACTTGCGGACTCCACTCGTGAAGTTTCGTCGTGGCGAGGAGCCAAAAATCCAACTCAACATTCCTTTTGTGAGTGCCATCATGCAGTCGGTATCTAATGATACCCTTGCGATTGAGCTGGCACGCAATGGTGGTCTCTCCTTTATCTTTGGTTCGCAGTCCATTGAGAGTCAGGCGGAAATGGTGCGTAAGGTGAAGAAGTTTAAGGCTGGTTTTGTTACTAGCGACTCTAATCTGACCCCCGACCAGACGCTCCAGGATGTGCTCAACCTGACACATCGCACGGGGCACTCTACCATTGCAATTACAGAGGATGGCACACCTAATGGCAAGCTTTTAGGTATGGTCACTAGCCGTGATTATAGACTGAGTACTACGCCAAGGGAGACGAAGATCGCTTCCTTCATGACCCCCTTCTCAAAGTTGACCATAGGGCGCCTTGGAATTACCCTTTCGGAGGCGAATGATATTATCTGGGAGCATAAGCTCAATACCCTTCCTATTATAGATGAGAAGCAAAACCTGCAGTTCTTTGTCTTCCGTAAGGATTATGATAGCCATAGGGAAAACCCTAGTGAACTCTCCGATAAGGTCAATAAGCAACTACTTGTAGGGGCGGGCATCAACACCCGTGACTATAAGGAGCGTGTGCCTGCACTCGTGGAGGCTGGGGTGGATGTGATCTGTATCGATAGCTCGGATGGCTACTCGGTTTGGCAGAAGCAGACTCTTCAGTGGGTGAAGGAGCACTATCCTGAGCTCCCTATCGGTGCGGGTAATGTGGTGGAGCGAGATGGTTTCCGCTATCTAGTGGAGGCGGGTGCCGACTTTGTGAAGGTGGGCATTGGTGGCGGCTCTATCTGTATTACTCGTGAGCAAAAGGGTATTGGACGTGGTCAGGCGTCGGCTGTGATGGATATCGCCGAGGCACGTGATGAGTACTTTGAGGAGACTGGGGTCTATATCCCTATCTGCTCCGATGGTGGTATCGTGCACGATTATCATATGACTTTGGCAATTGCTATGGGTGCCGACTTCCTGATGATGGGACGCTACTTTGCTCGATTCGATGAGAGCCCTACAAAGAAGCTCAAGGTCAATAATAACTATGTGAAGGAGTATTGGGGCGAGGGCTCTAATAGAGCAAAAAACTGGCAACGCTACGATAGCGGTAGTGAGACTGAGGGCATGAAGTTTGAAGAGGGCGTGGATAGCTATGTGCCTTATGCCGGTAAGATGAAGGACAACCTGATGCTCACGCTCGGTAAGATGAAGGCTACTATGTGTAGTTGTGGTGCGGTGGATATTAAGACCTTGCAGCACAATAGTAAGGTGACCCTCGTCTCTTCCACTTCAATTGTGGAGGGTGGTGCTCACGATGTGATTCTGAAGGAGTAAGGATGAGCGACTTCGCACATATTATTAAGCATACAGCTACGATATCGCTTCTGGAATACCAGGAGCGATATCAGCATATAGATAAGTTCTTGGGCTATTGCAAGCTGTGTCGCAATTATGGTCAGCAGTGGGTATGCCCGCCTTTTGATTTCGATGTCAATGAATTCCTTAAGCCGTACCACACGGTGGATATCATCGGCTATCAAGTAGTGTTGACCTCTGAGATGGCAGCGACTGTATATCCCAATCCCGAAGCACGCAATGAAGTGGTGGAGGAGATCATGCAGTGGGCAAGAGCTCAGATTGATCCTGAGATGTTGGCATTGGAGGCTGCTCACCCTGGGAGTAGGGCATGCTATCCGGGGAGTTGCAAGCTGTGCTCTAAGGGCGCTTGCACGCGTCTAATTGACAAGCCTTGTATTCATCCAGATAAAGCTAGAAACTCATTGGAGAACTTTGGGTTTGACCTCGGAGCCACCGCCTCGGATCTATTGGGGATCCCGATGCTATGGAGCCAAGGGAATAACCTCGCCCCCTACTATACTCTGGTTGCTGGTCTCCTTCGCTAACGCTGGCTTTTTCTAGGGGGTACCTAATCTCGAACAAGTCGGACACCCAATGAGCCGACGGCGGAGAGCGAGTGACCGACTCGTCCGACTTGTCTGACCTGTCCGACTTGTCCGAAAATGCGCCCCAAAACTCTGATCCTATATATAATGTGTATCTACCCCCTGAGTAGGTAAAGCATCACCCCCTCTTCGCGACCGGTGATACTCTCTATGCCGTCCGTCATAAAGTCATAATTGATGCGGATGTTGCCAAACTGTGAAAGCCGTTCAGTGCGGAAGTCGTAATCAATCCGGTACTGCCCGATGCGCTCCACCTTATTATTGTGGAAGTGGTATTCAATTTGATAACTCCCCACTTTCTCCAATTGGCCAGTTCGCCAGTCATACTTAAATTCATAGGGTCCCAATTTTCGGATCCTCCTTTCATTCCCAATGTCGTACTGTATAGTCCAATTGTAGGGAACCCTCTCTATTCCGTTGCGAAGAGAGTAGGCGACAAAGCCATGCTCGTCATAAATATAAAAGTCCTCCAGTGCTCCGTCGTTGATGATAAAGTAGAGGCGGCCATCGATCATTGCACCGAACCGCTTTCCAGTAGCACCTGCATCTATATTTACTTGGGTATCGCCGCGACCCCAGCTGTAGTCATCATTGCCATTGTTCCCATAATCATATCGCCAAGTGCCATCAGGGTAGAGCAATACCACCTGCCCACCTTGTGTGATTGCCCTCATCTGTGCCGCTCCACTTGTGGCTATTGCCCCTATCAATAAGAGAAAAAGCAGCGTCCGTCTCCATTCCTTACTCATACCTTATTACTCTTTTATGAATATATATAGGACAAATGTACTGAAATAATCGCTAGCTTCCTTATTGGCTCGATGACTTCCTCAGGGGTTACCCATTAGAAAGAACTCGCTTCTCATGCTCAACTTATACTCTTCAAAGGAAATGATAGATCCTAAGGACCTCTGCCGAGGTCCTTTCTCATTGTCACTCTGATGAATTCCACTCGGTAAGGCCTTCCTAATGCGTAACCCCCTGATGACTTCCTAAAATAATTGGAAAATATTTCCTGCTCATAATCAGCGTATTACTCTCTTTTATGCGATTTTCTTGACGGATATATTTGGTGGAATGGGAAATTGTTTCTATCTTTGCAACCGCAAACGAGAAATGAGACCTCTTAGTAGCCCAGTGGGGTGGTAGCAGAGGTCTATTTTTAGCCCCAAGGTTTTGGGTGTTGGAGATTAAGTTTCTTGGAGATTAGGTGCT